>PMMV01000024.1 GCA_003162115.1 Methanobacterium sp. | reverse complement strand
GGTGTTGTTGGTGCTTATGCAATCTATCAATATCAACAACCAGCAGCTACTAATGTAATGAAGGGAGATCATAACATCTTGGTGTTATTGGCAGATACTGACGAAAAAAGACCAGGAATTGGCGCGGTTGATATGGCCTATGCAGTGCATGTAGTAAATGGCAATATTGAAAATTTAACTCCGATATATCCTGGAGGCATGACTTCATCCACATTAATGGAACCAGCTGCAGCAGGAACAGGAAAATTAAAACTTAACGATGCATTATGGAGTAACGACACAACAGCAGATGCAGCAGCGGCTCAATCAATTGTACAGGAAAACACCGGAATCAAAACAGACGCAGTTGTAATAGTAACACCTCAAGCTGTTGATGCCATGATAAATTCAGTAGGTCCAATAGATGTGCCAGGATATGGTGTTGTAACCAATAACTCTATAGATGTTATCAGGAATATGACTGAGGAGAAGAACAGTACATTGAGCAGGGGAAATGCAACAGATCTGCTGATGAAACCGGTTTTAGCTGCAGCAAAGGATCCAACCAAAGCACCCGCACTCTTCCAAGCAGTAGTACAACAGTACTTACAGGGAAATATAATTGTCATACCTAAAGATCTGATGACGCAATTCGCAATTTCCAAAGGTATAAATTCACTGTAAGAAAAAATAGGTAATTCTGTGGGTTTAAATTATATACCCTAATTTTTTTATTTTTTTAATTAACTAAGAATAAATTAATTTATGTATAATACAATTTATTTAATTTAGAGGTGACCCATTGCATATTAATCGTTTAACTATAATTGGGATAGTCATGATCCTACTCAGTGTGTTGATAACACTAGTGAATTCCCTGGATCAAATTGTTTTACAATTAACCTATCCCTTCTTAATGGGTTCTTCAGAAGGTAAGGCCATAATATTTTTCTTCTTAATGGGAAGCATGCTCGTATTAAGTCAGTTAATGAATAATTCGGAGTATATAAGAAATTCTAGAATAAGCTCCAAACCTGGTAATTATTATCTTAAACTGGTCATAATCCTTGTTTTCTCTACATTTATCCTAGGCTTGTTATTTGAAATATGGATCAGAGCTAAATTTGGAGTTCCAATATTCACAACCTTTGTATCAACATCTCCTACTGTAAGCACAAGCAGCATAATCCACAGCCACGTCTTTAAATCAATGTTGGGAATTTTAATAAGTGATACAGGGATATATATACCTTCAAATATCCATACAGGAATTTCTATTGCCCAATACATCCCAAAGGTTGCAATGGTCATTTTCGCTGTACTGCCAACTGTTTACATACTGGGGTTGTTATCTCTTAATAACCGCCATGACATTCAAAAAATTCTTTTAATTTTTGGAATTTCAACAACCATGATTGGAATGGTGGATGGAGGATTATTCTCTACACCTGCACTAATCGGAATATCTGTCCTCCTGGGAATTTATTCGATAAAAAAACCATTCTCTCCGAGAAATCTTATAAAACCCTCCTCATTTATAATTTTACTCCTTATAATCCGTTTAGTAATCGGATTAATTGGCAGTAACCCTGAATTCTATGAAGTAACAGTTTTAGGGGGACATGGAGATATACAACTCCAAGGATTTGATATTCTGGATGAAAAGGTTGTTGGAAATAAAAGCATAATAAAGGTATCATCAAATATGAACGAGTTAACATTTTTTAATCAAACATCTCAAATTTTAGATGATAAATATCCTGCCTTTTTTGTTTCGTGGAATATTTATTCATATTTCTAACAGAATGATCATTTAAGATAAATCATAAAAAAGTTATTGAGACATTAAGGTGGAATAATGCAAAGAAATAAACTATATGGATGGATTGCACTGGCCATATTAGCTTTGATTATAGGTTATTCCTATATTACAGTTTCAAATGGTCCAATACAACCATTAGGGAGACTATCATTTGTCAAATTAGAAAATCCTGATATGTACCCCGGACATCCACACGCTGAACTTTTAGCACAGTATGCATCTAAAAGAGGATCCCAGTGTGCTATGGTTGTACACTTTGCTGGAAGTTCCAACTATCGTAGTTTTGACCAAGAACTCAATAATTCAAGTTCTAAGCAAGGGAGTGTGTACATCATAGAAGTGGCTTATATAGACACCCAGGGAGGAGGTTCTAAAAGTTTGAGTCAGATCAATTTCCTTGATTCTATTAAAGTGGCTTTATTTGGTGTGCCGGATGGTAGATACAAATATATGTCCGATGGAGTTGTTTACAACACCTACGATGAAATGATGTCCCATGTAAATACCCTTGCAAAGGAACACGGACAAACTGGCCCAATACCCATTGTTTGGCATGGGACTGTTAGAACTGATAGTCCATTTATAGATCCTGGCTGTGGATTTCCACTGTACTTCCAGATATTAACAAAAACCTACGGAATAATTCCGGCCTACACCTATATGATCTACGGATTAATTTTCCCGTACTTAAACAGTCCTTACTGGCAGTTCGAGNNTTACACAGTCCTTACTGGCAGTTCGAGTTAACTCATTCTTCAGAACTACAACAGCTCTACAATGCAGGTGAATTAAATTACAATTACGTAAATGCTACATCAAATACAGATAAATACTTAAAAAAATTAAGGGAAGAAAATTTAAGTCAACAAAATTTAAGCGATTTTGATTAAAATGGGAAATTTATTCCTATTTTTTTTAAATCATTGAAAAGAAATATTAAATCTGAGTTGATGGTTAAATAATTGGAAAAATGATTCGATCACTAAAATCGTGTGTATATCAATTTGATATTAATAATAGATTTTAGAATTAATATTAGATACAAATATTTCAAGTGGACAAAAAATGAATCGTAAAATAATATTGGTAGTAGCATTTTTCTTATTGATTGTTGGTTCGAGTGCCTATGATTACATTACTTATAATGATACCAAATATACTCAGGGGATTAATATAACATCTTCTGACAGGGTACTTATAGTTGCCCCCCATCCAGATGATGAAACAATAGCCTGTGCCGGTGTTATAAGGTACTGTCTTGAAAATAAGATCCCAATATATGTTGTGGTGGTTACAAATGGTGGAAATGGTGGGCTTGGTGTAACAAGATATCATGAAAGCCTAAATGCTACTAAGATATTGGGTCTTCCATCAGATAATATCACATTTTTTGAGTATACACAAGGAGTAGATTCACTTTTCAATGAAAATTGGGATAAACCTATATATATCAACGGTAACTACACATCAGATTTTGCATATGAAAAGAACACACCTTACACCGGGGTATCACTTGAAAAAAATTTTGAAACAGTGATTACCAATTTCAATCCTACTGTAATAATTTATCCAAATCCCAATGACTCAAATCCAGACCACTGGGGTACAAGTTCATTTGTTGAATACGCAACCAACAACCTCAACTACACTGGTAAGATGTATACGTATCTTGTTCATGTTTCTTCTGTATGGCCATTTCCTAGGGGCTATTTTCCACAGACCTATATGTTACCTCCTTATTTCCTAGCAAATCAAAACAAGTGGTTAGTATTTCCCATCAGCAATTCAGATGAAAATCTCAAATATAATGCAGTTAAAAGTTATAAAAGTCAGTTAAATGGTGATCCAACCTACTTATTGTCATTTGTTAGGAAAAATGAGTTGTTCATACCTGATGAACAAATAAATGTTTTGAAGGACAATGTTTCGGTAAATTTTATTAATAATTCTGAATTTCCTAAAACCCTATACCACGATCCTCAAGGAGATGAACTGGTTAAACCTCCTCTTGAAGTCTATTACTCAATCTTCAGCAACCTCAACCTGTTTGACATAACAGATGTTGGATTTGAAGTGGATAATAACACCACCTGGATGTCATTGAAAACAGTTGGCGGCATTTCTAAGACTGGAATTTATGATTTTCGTATTAGAAGTTTTGTAAATGGCAGTGTTAAGAGTATTGATGTTAAAGTCCAGCATGGAAAAGCAAAGTATTTTAAATTAGCCAACAACAGTGAATCTGAATACCCATTGAAAGTTAAAGTTAAAAAAAATGGAATAATCATTGGCATGCCTTCAAGTTTGTTCAAAGGTACAAAGTACATGATAAGTGTGGATTCTATGAAAAAAAACCAATACATTGACAGAGCAGGATGGTACACCTTTAATCTTCTTTAATGTTCTTAAAAGTTTAGAATAATGTTAAATAAACATTATCCTTTGGGAAATGCCAATACAAATTAAATATCACTTCTATTATATTTGTTTTCAACAGAAATTTAATACAGCAGTGTAGGATTTTTATTTTTATCTTTGTTTTTTATCCTCTCTTCTTCGGATTCTTCAAGTTTTTCAATTGATTCCATAATATCTGTAAAAAGCATTTCAACCATATCTTTACTGAAGCTCTCTTTTACAACCATTCTTAGAACGGCAATATCATCAGCATTTGCAGGAAGAGTGTATGCAGGCACTATCCAGCCCTTCTGTCTGAGCTTTTCTGACAGATGGAATACTGTAAAGTCACTGTTTTGGAGTTTTACTGTTACTATAGGGAATATTATGCCTTTATTGATAACTTCAAACTTGTTTGTTCCATTTAATTTTGATGCAAGGTAGTGTGCATTTTCCTGCATGTTTTCCATTATATTTTTATAGCCCTTCATTCCCAGTCTTATCAGATTGTAGTACTGAGCAATTATTGTACTGCTGCCCTTTGAGAAGTTAAGTGAGTAGTTAGGCATTATGCCACCGAGATAGTTTATATTAAATATAAGCTCTTCTGGAAGATCTGTTTTATCTTTAAATATTAACCATCCTATACCAGGATACACTAATCCGTATTTATGGCCAGATACATTTATGGACCTTACATGTTCCAACCTGAAATCCCATTTAAGCTCAGGATAAAGGAATGGAAGAGTAAAACCACCACTGGCACCGTCAACATGTATTGGTATATCCCATCCTTTGGTTTCCTTAATTTCTAATAAAGCATTGTTAATTTCTTCAATTGGATCCATCTGTCCTGTAAATGTTGTTCCAACAACAGCACCCACTGCAATGGTGTTTTCATCAACTTCAGCTTTAACATCTTCAGCCGTTACAGTGTATATGTCCTCTTTCAAGCCACTTATACAACTAAAGGATGACATTACCTTAGTAATTTCAGTTTCTGTTATTTCACACATGTTCTTTTTTAGTGGTATGAGTTTTAATTCGACATCGAAGTATCTAGCAAATTTCTCCCATACTGTATGAACATCTGCACCCATTACAATGTTGGGTTTATCTGTTGATTTGCCTTCAGCTTCCCTTCTTTTCTTCCATGTCCATTTATGGGCTAAAAGCCCGAGCATAATAGATTCTGAAGAACCTATGGTGCCGCTTCCAATTGATTTAGATTCGGTTGGGGCATTGAATAATCTTGCTAGCATGTTCACAACCCTGTTTTGAATTACCTGTGTTTGTGGGTATTCGTCGTTGTCAACGTAATTCTTTCCAATACTTTCCATTATCAGCTTATCTGCTTCAGGTTCCATCCAAGTAGTTACGAAGCTTGCTAAGTTCAGGGCAGGATTACCGTCCAGATTCAGTTCATCGTGTATTATCTGATAGGCGGCCCTTGCAGGCATGCCATCCGATGGCATTTCATATTTAGGAACGCTTTTAGTGAAGTAACGACTACCGTACGTAGTTGTATGTTCCCTTTCAGATTTACTCAAATTATCCAAATTTTTTTTATCCGATAACAATATTAAATCCCCCATTTTTTTTTATTAAAATTTAATTAAGACTGAGAATCTTGCCTTCTAATATTTACCTTAATCATACAATAATGGTTCATTAAAATAGTGAATACTTCGTTTAACAAATTCTAATATATAGGGTAAATAATTAGTTAATTAGCGTTTATTCGATTTAATATTATTTCTAATCATTTCAGAGTTATTTTTAAAAGTAATGCCAATGCTATAAATTCAAGTCCTAAAAATATTAAAGGAATTATAGCATAAAGTATAGTCTGAGGCAAGATGAACACGAAATATACTGTGAATAATAGGTTTTGGAACAGGAAAATAAGAGTGAACAACACTAAAGTAATTGTAAATTGGGATTTAACCAGCCTATATCTCTCTAAATATACAAATAACATTCCAAGGAGGAGGCAGATATTAGCAACACTTGTTATTAAAGCCGAAAACTTGACCAACACGAAAAATGTAGGTAAAAAATCTGTCAGAGTTAATATCTGATTAATTTCAATAGACATAGATAATCCTCTTTTCTTTTGTTTAAATAAATATTTTGTAGATTATTTTTTTCTGAATTCTTTCCAAATATCTAGAAATACATTATATTCTGTTTCCATTTTATTTTTGAGAAAATATAGTGCACCATATTTCTTACCGGTTGACTCTACTATATCATTTTCTTCTAAAATATCTATATGGTATCTAACAGTCTTATAATCAAGAGAAAGCTTTTCTACGAGTTTATTAACATTATATGGTCTGTTATTCAATTTTTTTATAATACTGGCACGATTTTCACCACCCTTACTGCCAGCTATCAACCACCATAGAAACACTTTCCTCATGAGAATCCCAGTTTAAATAAATTTGAATAATAAACTCTATGACCATGGCCTTAATGAAATTATCGAATAAAAATGATGATGAACATATAATAATCTCAAAAAGTTTATCTTTAACAAATTGTGTCAAAAAAATTGAGACAAATTATTTTAGCATTAGTTTAATTCCTCCAATTCTTGGTGCCATGAAGTTATAGATCAGGGCAATCAGTGCAACTACAATAAAATATTCCACAAAGTTTCCAACAGGATCTTTAATTGGGTATATAATACCACTAATTGCACTTCCTGCCATCATATATCCTACAAGAAGATACAAACCGTTAATAAATCCTGTAATGGCAAATATTGTTGCAACTGCTAGGGCTGTTGGCAATGCGGATATAGATTTAAGTTCATTTAAATTTCCTGCTATTGTTGTAAATTCTATCTTGATTCTGGAAACCTTCGTGGCGAGGTAATTGTATAATATTGCAATTATTGACTGTCCAATGAATCCAAATACAAATACAAATATGGGTAATCCAATTATTAGTGAAACATCTAATATAATTCCTTCAGTACCTGCAGTCACTCCGGTTGGCCCTGTTGGAAATGAGAGGCTGCTGGTGTTGAAAACAGTGGAAAATTCATTGGTTAAAACGGGTATTATACCACTTGTGAGGGTGGATATTGGTATAATGAGAGCTGCCAGAAATAATCCAATAATAAAAGCCCATATAGCTTCTATACTTGCCATGATCAATGCAAATGGAACTATTGGAATTCCTGTGACCTGACTTCCATCCAGTTCCAGTTCTATACCTCCTATTTTGGATGATAATGTATTGTAAAGAACTATGGTGAGAAAACTTACAGAGATTGTGATAAAAAAGGCGATTATTGGATAGATAATAATAAATGACACTCCAAATCCGGCTATAATCCTAAACAATCCATACTGAGGTACCATCGCAGCCAGTTCTAATACTGTTAAAATTATTAAGAGTACTACTGCTGTAATAAATGCCAAAATAGCGGTTATTGAAGAAGACATCTTAATGAAAGGTGCTAGTTCGATATTTTTAATTTCTTTAATATCTACCAATTTTTTAACCTCCTTTTTTTATTGAAAATGCTTTTCAAACTTAATGATTATTTATTTACGTTTAGATAATTACTAATGCTTGTATAAACCTTAGTTAAAACTCTTTAAAATATCTTTTTCCTAAATTTCCTCCTATTTCTATCAGATTTCCCCCAAATTTCCCCCAGAATTCCCCTTGATTGAAAATAAATCTAATACTAAAGTGGAATAATTTTTCTAATTTTCGTATTTTAAGGAACCTTTTAATTATATTTAGAACAATACATTAGTTTAAAAAGATTTTTTTATATGAATTAGGGTATGAGTCTATGAAACATTTGGAGAAACTGCTCTGGTGGCTGATTACTGGTAAACGAGGGGGAGTAAATCGTGCCAGGATAATTAAAGATCTTCACGATAGACCTTATAATGCCCATCAACTTTCAAAAGATTTAGATTTAGATTATAAAACTGTTAGGCATCATATTAAAATTTTAGTGGATAATAATATAATTAAACCCACTGGAGATTCATACAGTAAATTATATTTTCTGACAGACGAAGTAGAGGACAATTACGAGATTTTTCAAGAAATCTGGGATAAATTTATAGAAAAATAAATATTTCCGAAGTACATATTAAAGTTTAAGAGGTAAAAATGACGGTAGAACTAGCAGCATTTAACAGGATGATAATATTAGCAGCCATTGTAATTGGAATTGCGAATATCGGATTACTATCTGGATTATTTTATTTTTACTGGAATAGTTACAAACAACTAAAATCTAAGTTTACCATAGGACTTTTATACTTCGCACTAATACTCCTGGTTCAAAACATTCTTGCAATCATAGCATTAGCTGTATTTGCAATTCTGGGCATTGAAATTCACGAATTAGGCGGTACAGAGATCTACTCCATCCTGCTTTTAGTTACCTTAGCTCAACTAGTAGCTTTGACCATACTATTTAAAATTACGTGGGATTAAAATTTTTTTTGAACCATTTTTTTATTTCATTTCAATGTTAAATTTGGTTATGATTGGGGTGTAACTACGGCATAAATACTTAAATAAAACCCATCATATTACAATCTACTAAGTAAGTATATACGCTATTCTAAATTTCTAAATAGTATATTGTATTTTAAATATTAAATAAGCAATTTAGAGGCTTTATCAGTAATATGGATTGAATAAATTAAAAAAAATATTTGATGTTGAATTTTTATGATCGAACAACTAAACTTGGCCCTATTCCATTTAATAAATCAATATGCTGGTTTAAATCCAGTTATCGATACTTTGGCCATATTTGCGGCAAAATACATGCCTGTAGTAGTTATTTTGGCACTGGCAATTCTTTGGGTAACGAAAAGGAACAATACACGTGATGTAATACTCTATGGGATTTATGCGGCGATAATCGGACTTGTTATCAACTATATTATCGGACTTGTTTATTTCCATCCCAGACCATTTATGATAGGTTTAGGTACCCAGCTCTTCCAATATCCTGCAGAAACATCATTTCCATCTGACCACACCACTTTCATGGTTTCAATAGCCTTAATGTTACTTTACTTCAAAGAAACAAGAGTTTATGGTGTTATATTATTGATATTGGGGCTCACTGGAGGACTTGCAAGAGTTTTCAGTGGTGTTCACTTTCCACTGGACATCTTAGGATCAATTGTGGTTTCAATTATAAGTACACTGATCATATTCCAATTTAAAGACAGATTTAACCCGTTAAACATGTTAATTAAAGAAATTTATATTAAGATAACAGGAATTGGAAGAAAATAAAATTTCTAGGGGGGGGGCAATTTTATATGTTTAGTCTGGTTGAATTTGTTAGTAATTTCATGATTAATTTAATAGGGAGCTTGGGATACTGGGGAGTTTTTATTGGAATGACCCTTGAAAGTGCTTGCATCCCAATTCCAAGTGAAATTATCATGACTTTCAGTGGATTTGTTGTATGGCAGGGCAATACCAACATGACTTTAATTGGGATAACAGTTGTAGGTGCATTTGGTAACCTTGTGGGATCCCTAATAGCCTACTTTGTTGGTTTAAAAGGAGGAAGACCTTTACTTGAGAAATATGGTAAGTATCTACTCATTACTCACAATAAACTTGAACTTGCTGATAGATGGTTTTCAAAGTATGGTGGTGAAGCTGTTTTAATCAGCAGAGTTCTACCAATCATACGAACATTTATATCGTTACCAGCAGGAATTGCTCATATGGACCTGAAAAAGTTTGCTGTGTACACATTTATAGGTTCACTACCATGGACATTTGCATTGGGATATATTGGTATCAAACTCGGACCAAATTGGGGAATAATTCAGTCTTATTTCCATATACTAGATATACTTGTTGGAATAGGACTTTTAGGTATTATCGGATACTTGATTTACAAATACGTAATAAAATCATAATATGAAATTAATAGGGTTTATAAGAAGGAAAAGATATGGAAAGTAGATATAGCATATTATTAGGAATGGGAATCGTAATTGGACTCTTTTTCGTGGTTAATTTGGTTATATGGGATAACACAACCATTCCAACAGATTTATTCTTGGTTATTTTACTTGTTGGAGGATATATGGCCACTTATACGTCTAACATTCAAAAATCTAGAGTGGCACTAATTTCCGGCATGTGTGTATCCATATTACTGATTATCTATCAACTATTCATTAATAAAATAGTTAGTTCTGTTTCTGTTAATTTAATCAGTTTTATAATAATCCCCGGATTTGTCATGCTTATCGGGGGATTCATTGCTAAGAACACAAAACATGAGATGGATACTCTGTTGAATAATTTACATAGAATAAAATCGTAGTAAAAGATTCCATTTAAAAACGATTATCAAATTTTTAGAAATAAATTTAGTGGGGTGATAAAGTGTCTAAAAAAATAATTTTTTTATTAATCATTTTGGTACTGATAGGTGTTGTTGGTGCTTATGCAAT
>PMMV01000095.1 GCA_003162115.1 Methanobacterium sp. | reverse complement strand
TCCCAAATAAATAAAATCAAGACGTCATTCTGGTCATCCGAGTTACGGAACAGATGAGCTTCTTTAGCCCCACTTCCTTTGCGTGTATCTGATCTTTTATCAAAAAAGGCTTTCCAGGTTTCATAATTCTCTACTTTTAGATCTGCAAGCACATAAACCATGATTCCAATCCCCCCCATTACTGCTATTAATTATGTACTTCAGCTGATAATTAATTTTCGAAATGGAAAATTTATTAATATAAACGGGAATTCTAAGCTTGGAAAAGAGTTATTTTAAAATTAGAGATGAAGTTGAAAACCGGTATACTCGTACTCGAAGACGCAGGGATATAATAATATTGATGTATGAAATTGGGAATTAGTACAATATTTTTTCTGGCTAATTTGAATAATAATCCTGATCTAATATTACATTCTTCACAAATATTCAATAACCTTTAGTGAAAAAATTCAAGTTAAGAATATTAATTTTTCAATTATACACATTATTAATTGTAAAAAACAGGAATAACAATTATTAATGTTTAGGCAGTTAATATTAATATAAAAAATTCAATTTAAGTAAAATTTTATAATGGAGATGTTTGTTTGAGATATGATGTGGTTGTTGTTGGTGGAAGGGTAGGCGGATCAACTTCGTCTTTATTTGCATCTAAAGGAGGATTAGATGTATTGATGATTGAGAAAAGACAGGAAATTGGTACACCTGTCCAGTGTGCAGAAGCCACAAGTTACAAGACTTTTAAAACTCTTGAACTTAAACCTTCCAAGAAATACCTTCGAGCAGATATAAATGGTGCAGATGTTCATGCTCCCAATGGTAAGAACATCAGAGTCGAAGGTAGTAATTTTGGATTTATCCAAGGGTGTATTCTTGAGAGAAAAATATTCGATAAAGAACTTGCAATTGAAGCAGCTAAAGCCGGAACAGACATAATGGTAAAAACCAATGTAAAAGATCTCATAATTAAAGATGGCAGTGTTTGTGGTGTTGTTGCAAAACAATTTGGAAAAAGATTTGATATTAAAGCAGACATTGTTATAGCTGCTGATGGTATTGAATCAGCTATAGCAACCAGAGCTGGTCTTAAAAATCCCAATCAAGTTGAAAATATAGCTTCTTGTGCTCAATATGAGATGGTTGGTATCGATACAGATCCAAACTATATGCAAGTACATTTTGGAGAGGATGTAGCTCCTGGAGGATATTTATGGATATTTCCGAAGGGTGATGGAGTTGCAAATGTAGGGTTGGGTATCAGAAATTCTAAGGAAACTGCATATTATTATCTCAATAAATTCATTGAAAAATTCGATGCAACACCTGTTGAACTTAATATAGGAGGAGTTCCACTATCAGGACCAATAGAAAAAACCTTTGACTCTGGACTCATGGTTGTTGGAGATGCAGCAGGACAAGTTGACCCAGTCAATGGTGAAGGAATAGAAAACACTGTTAGATGTGCAAGAATAGCGGGTGAAATTGCAGTTGAAGCAATTGAAAAGGGAGATACATCCTCCAAATATCTTAAGAAATATGAAGATCTCTGGAGATTGAAGTTGGAGAAAAAATTTAAAAACTCCTTTAAATACAGGAAGCTTATTGATAAGCTAACAGATGATGATTACAATGCACTTGCAGAATTCTTGGAAGATAAAGATCTTGAATCAATTCCAAAACTTTCAATACTTAAATTTTTAAAGAATCATCCTCACCTAATAACTCTTTTTGTTGATATTATTAGGTGAATGAGTTAACTAATAACCTAAATTACTGGAAACAACCTCATTTTATGAATATTCATTATTCAGCTCATTCATGCAATTTACTTATTGAATAAATTAATAACACATTTTATGCACTAACTTCACTTTTGTTTTCTACAATGTCCGAATAGTTCTCTCTATGTGAATAAAAATACCTAAATAGTCTATTATAAATACTTGTTTGGATATAAAAATGTCCACTGGACACAATGAAATTAGGTGATGTTATGTACGAAGTGCATGAAAAAATAAAAGATCCTGTAATCGTGTTGTTCATGAAGGTAGATGGACGAATAGAAAGTGCAATGGAACTTATAATGGAGGATAAAGTTATTCCTGTAAAGGATATTGAAAGGTTAATAATTTATAAAGAATCATTATTAGATATTTTTGAAGGACGGATGGGAGATTCTAAGGAAATCCAGTGTAATAAAGTCTGGAGTGCAAATAATCTTATTAATAAAATAAATTATATCCTAGATTCAGATAACAAAATTTAATGATTTAGGATTATTGGTAATATATTTCTGGATGGTTTTCTGCCTGTCTATAATCAAATTATTTTTTAAAGATTAGAATATAAAAAAAAATATAATTAATAAAAAATTTTATTCTTTTTTTGTTTTGATGTCATCAATTTTTGATTCGAGTTTATCCACTTTAACCAGTAGTTCATCAATCTTATCTTCATAGGTCATAACTCGTTTTTCTACCTTATTCACAGCTTTATTACTTTCTTTCCTGAACAAATCTATGAAAGAATAGGCCAGTGTGGCGGTAACTAAACTTACATATCCCATACCAGTTAAAATTATAATTACTCCTATTATTCTACCAACAAGTGTAACAGGGACAATATCACCATATCCAACAGTTGTCATTGAGATTATAGAAAACCACATAGCAGATTCGTAATTCGGAACTTCAGGATTAACACTTCTTTCAACAATAAAGAAAATAAATGATCCTATAATTAGAACTAACAGTAGTACAACAGTTGCATAGTCTAATTTTGTTTTTGAAGGATATTCACGGACTTTACTTCCAGTTATTAGGAGAACTTTAATAAGGGCATAAAATCTCAAGATCACAAGTAACCATAAAACATCTATAAAACCATATAATTGTAAAATATTAAAACTAAGAAAAGTTATGGGGATTATAGAAACAATATAAGCCCAATTTTCTCGAATAAACTTAATATTGCCCTCCTTACTCTTTTCCTTTTTTACTCTAAAAATTACAAAATCTAACAAAATTAAAATGGCTACAATAAGATCAAACCTGCCAACACTGAGTACAGATGAATGCATTATACCTACTGCAAAACCTCCAATCATTAAACTCATGATTAAAAGGTCTACCAGTATTAAAATGGATAATATTGCTTCAAAAATTACTTGATAATGTCTTTTCATATTTTATACCTTCATCTTACCATTGGATTATTTTTCATTTTCTATATTTATTATATCCATAAAACCATCTTATTGACCAAATAAAATGAAATCCTGCCCACCAAATGAGTCCAATTAAAATATATTCAACAGCTCCTAAAAATATGTTTAGAAATGCTATTAGTAGGAATATAATAGGATTTCTAACAAGAAATGTGAAAACTCCTATAAATCCTTGTATACCTGAACTGAATATTAGGGTAGGTGGAACACCTATCAATATCCATAATAAAAAGGCTAAAAACCCTGCTATAATCCTTATAAGGCCCCTAGTGGGAGATAATGTTTTATTCATCTGGGAAGAAAGTTCTTTCAATCTTTCATCAGAATCATTATTCTCTCTATCATCCATAATAATCAACTTCAATGTATATTTGATTATAATAATAGTATTAAATGTTAAATATTATTAAATTATTGAATATTAGGTAATTTAATTGGTTTGGAACTTCAAATTTTTATTAAAATAAAAAAAGACTCTTAAAAAAATGAAAAAAAAATAGAAAGTAAATAAATTTTATATGTTGAAAACATCCCTAAGCATTTCGTTGGCTTGTTTAATTGCAGCCCGAGTGGCCGGTGTTTCCGTGATTGGATTAAGCATCACAAATCGTGTATGGTTCCTGAATATCGAACAGCAGTTACCCTGACACCAGCTTGATTGAATTTATGGGCGTATGCCTCTCTTTCATCTCTAAGAACATCGAATTCATCGTTTATAACCATTACGGGAGGCAAATCTTTCAGTTGATCAAGTGGTGCTTGAAGTGGTGATGCTGTTGACTCTTTTCGTTTTTTCTTATCAGGCAGATAATTATCCCAGTACCATTTCATAGCATCTCTTGTAAGCCAATGATCTGTCGCAAACTCTTGATAGGAGAATGTATCAAATTGGCATCAGTTACTGGATAAAACAATAGTTGAAAGATGATGTCCGGTCCGCCACGGTCTTTGGCCATCATAGCCACCACAGTAGCCATATTACCACCTACACTGTCATCAGCAGCCACAAGTCTCGATGAATCAAGATTATGTTTATTCCCATTTTCAGCGATGTATTTGGTGGCTGCATAAGCTTCTTCTATTGGTATGGGATATTTTGCTTCAGGTGATGGTGTGTAATTAACAAAAACAACGGCGGCATTAGATCCGTTTGCTATTTCCCTAATTAATCTATCATGGGTATTTTTATCTCCCAGGACCCATCCACCCCCATGGAAATACATTACAACAGGTAACATATCATCTGTTCCATTGGGTCTGACTATTCTAATGGAAATATTTCCATTGGGCCCTCCTGGAATGTTTAGATCTTCAATATCTGCTGGTAGATTATTCGCATCCATTTTTTGAACACTTAGAAGTATTTCTCGTGCTTCATTAACACTTAACTCTTAGATTTGAGGCCCTTCTTGACTGTTTTGGTATTCTAGAAAAGATTTAATTGATGGTTCGATTCCATTACTGAGTTTACTCATAAACTTCTCTCCCTCTTATATATTCTAATCTAGTTCTTAAAATCTCTTATTAAATTAATATTATGTATTTTAAAGATTATAAAATTTTCTCAAAATAATAATATTATTATAATATAAAAATTTTTAAAAAAAACCTATAATTTAAATTCTGATGAGGATATAAAATTCATTTATTCTATTATAATGCTTAAATGCTTTAATACATTATTTCAAAAACTGATCTAGATTATGGATGTATTAAGAGTTTTTGAAGTATTTTTTAATGAAGTTCCAGGGTAATAATATCCATGGGATGCTAAAGAAAACGGTTCATCTTGATCTTCTGTGTTTAATTCATCTAAAGGATTTTCTTCGCTATTTGAAAATATGGACATGGCATGATTCATTGAAGTTACTTCTGATATGTTGTAGTTGTATGTTTGAAGAGATGGTCCATTGTAAGTTGCAATATTTTGTGAGTTTAACCCGTATATGGATACTCCACCTATTAAAACGGCAATAACAACAAAAATTACGATATCATATTTCATGACAATTTATTATATTTTGATAACGAAATCTTATGTAATTTTTGTTCGTATAATTAATATTAATTCAATTATAAAGGACATTTTCCAGAATTAAAATGGACATAATAAATATACTATTTAGTAGATTTGATGTTAATGTATGAAATTAGTTTATAATGACACTTAATTTTCTATGAAATACATTTTAAACAAAAATAAATCATATTCAACATGATTTTCTGAGTTTGTGTTCTCTAGGTTAAATTTAATTTTAAAAAAGATTAATTAGTTTTTTTTACTTCATTCAAAATTGTAATATAAAGGTCTCGGGCATCTTTGAAGGTTTTATCCTTCTTAATGGCTGTTTCAAGTAATTTTTGGGCTTCTTCATATTCATTGAGATTGTAGTGTCCTCTGGCTTTCAGGTACAAGGCGTACTTATAAAAATCATTTTTTTGAGGATAATTTTCCAGGAAAATCTCAAAAGTCTCTACAGAATCCTTATATCTCTCTAACATCAGCTCTACATAACCCTTGTTGTAAAATGATATGGGAACTCCGGGTTCTAAAAGTACAACCTTTTGAAAACAAACCAGTGCCTGATCATAATCTTCTAGTTCCAAAAAGGCAACACCCAGATCATTCCAAGCAGGAAGGTACATGTCATCGATCTCCAGCGCCTTATTAAAAAATTCTATAGCCTTTTTAACTTCTTTTTCTGCTAGATATGTCATAGCCTGTTTGTAGAACATCTCTACATCTTCTCTGGTCATAAACTCACCTTATATTCTTATTCATTTTTTTCGACTTTNNATTATCTGAACCGAACAAATTTTTATTGATTTTCACATATTTCAAATCTAATTGTAAATTTATTAGGAAAAATTATTTAAATTATAGATCTTAACTATCATTAATCATTTGATATTATAAATGTTTTTTCAAGACTTAAACTGGTAATCTGTGGCTAGTTAATATCTTCATGATCATATCAAATTAGAGATTTATAGATAACGATTAATAGGTTAATCCAAGAATTTTAAGGACCCTGATCATAAACAATAGGCATAAGAAGTGTTACTGATGGATTTTGAGAATGATTTCGGAATTTGACCTACATCAAATTGTTTTAAAGATTTTAATAATTTTAGATAATTATATCCAATTTAGTGGGGATAATTTTATGAAAACACTTTTCGATAAGACTAAAATATCTGAAATGGAACTTAAAAATAGATTTATTCGTTCTGCAATATGGGAAGAGTTGGCAGACGAAAAAGGACATGTCACAGCTGAATTAATAAAGCATTATATGGAATTAGCCAAAGGAGGAGTCAGTACCATAATCACAGGATTTTCCAGTATCCTGGAATTTGATAAGCCAACAAATAATATGAACGGAATGTACGATGATGTTTTTATTGATGAGTACAATGGCTTGACTACCGTAGTCCATGAGTACAATACAAATATCATAATGCAGATCGTTCATGGGGGTCCTAAATGGGGTCCATCTGCTGTAGAACATTTAATTACTAAAACCACTCCTAAGGAAATGAATACAGAGGATATAAAGGAAGTAGTTCAGGCTTTCGGTGATGCTGCTTTTCGTGTGAAGGAAGCAGGATTTGATGGTGTACAGTTACATGTAGCCCATGGATTTTTATTAAGCATGTTTTTGAACCCCTATTACAACAGAAGAAAAGATGATTATGGTGGTTCTATAGATAATAGGGCCAAAATAGTTTGAATCTTATAGATCTGTAAGGGATGCTGTTGGCAAAGAATTCCCTGTCCTGGTAAAGGTTAACAGCGAAGATTTCATGGATGAAGGTTTAACATCTGAAGATAGTCTTTATGTTTGTAAGGCCCTGTCGGAGATGGGTGTGGATCTTATTGAAGTTAGCGGTGGAAGTTATTCTTCAAGAGAAGGTGAGGGACCAATAAGGGGAAATTTGGATAAAAAAGAGAAACAAGCCTATTTCAAGGATTATGCTGCCCGGATTGCAGAAGAGGTTAATGTACCTGTTGCTCTTGTAGGTGGAAACAGGAACATGGAAAATATGGAAGAAATTTTAAACCAGACTGATATTGAATATTTTTCACTTGCAAGGCCCTTTATTTGTGAACCAGATATTATTAATAGATGGAAAAAGAGAGATACAGCGCCTGCACGATGTAAATCTTGTGATAGATGTTTTGGAGTCAGGAATGGTTGTCAGTATATCGAGTAGATTGATATAAATCCAATTTTTATCATTAATGTTTAAAAACAGAAAAAGTTAAATAATTTAGTTTAGAATTGTATTTTCATTTTGATGCATCTGATACTTGTACTTGGTATGTGGTTACAAGTTTTTGAGGATCATAAAGAGATATTGAGAAGTTAGAATTTTTCCCGGCTGGAATTGGTGATAGGCTGGTAAATCCATCTCCGGTATCCACTTCAAAGCCATTAACATCGTATCCAATCCTGTGGATATCATTAATGTACGGGGGTGTATGTTGACTAATTTATTGGTGACGTTTACTAGAATGTAATGATGGTTGGGTGTTTCATTATTCTCAGGAGGTGCTCCCGCCCATCCACTTATAATGAATGGTGTTTTGCTCCATACTCCTGTGTAATAACTGTGTATGTGAGATGCAAATATCATGGTTACGTTGTACGAATCAAAAAGAGTTTTAAGTGCGTCTGCTCCACCTACACCGGTTGTGATCATGCCATGCTCAACTTCTCCATTAGGAGTAAAGAGAGGTACATGCATAAACACAAATCAGTATTTGTATTTCTGACTCAAATTTAATTGCTCATTCAACCATGTCAACTGTTTGTTATCCATGACTCTCCATTGGCATTATCAATAATGATGAAGTAACTGTTATTTTCTGAAAAATTGTAGTAGGTCGGTGAACCAAATATGAACTTAAATTTAGATTCACTCGGATCATTAATAAGCTCATGATTCCCAATTACAAACATTACTGGTTTATTGAAGTGTGCAACAGTTCTGGGTGTTAATAATCCTTTTTAAAATCGCTCATTAGAATTGCATCAGACCTTAAATCTCCATCATTTATATTGAATAGAAGGTTGGGATAATAATAATTTATATTGTAAATCATCTTAGAAAAATTTCCATTATCATCCCCTGAAAAGGTGAAGGTAAAATTATTCAAAGAGTGGTTGAAAAGTGTTAGCTGTTTATAGTTCCAGTTGGTAGGAACAGTTTCTGAATTCTGATAGAAACCTGCAGCTAAAAGAACCGCAAAAATTGCTATTATGGCAACGATAATCTTTATATTATCCATATCTCGTCCTTTCATCTATCTTCCCTAGAATAAATATAATTTAAGGTTGTTTTTTATTAACTTTTCGTGTCAATTTCGAGTTAGATCAGTGATA
>PMMV01000061.1 GCA_003162115.1 Methanobacterium sp. | reverse complement strand
ATTTCAATAGATCTCTAATAATTTTTTATTGATATTATGCAATAATATTATAATTATTTTAAAAATTGTTCAAAAAATTAGATATGAATACACTTGCAATGTACCTATAAAAAATATGAAAAAAAATATATTTTCAATTTAAAAATTGCAAGAAATTTTACACTTGCAATGCACCTCTCTCAAATAATTTCATTAATAAAATTTAATTTTACACTTGAAATTTACCCCTAATTTTTTTTTAATTAAATACATTTTATTAATGAAAATCCAGAATAAAGAAATAAAATATTTACAAATTGATACAATCATAAAAAAATTCTATCCCATATAACTTTATTATTTTTGGGCATAATTTTCAATGTTACAGATGAAATGTATCTCTCATTCTTAAACAAAAAACTATAGCAACACTTTTTTTAAGTTTCAAACTATATTGAAAATTAAGCAAAAAGAAATTGATTATTTAGCAATTCGATATTAAATCTTAAATAATAGCTACATACACTAAAAAGGTTTTTTTCATGGACCACACGTTACTTATTCCCATTATTTTGATAGCCGTTACTATTGACATATTGTTTGGAGAGTTACCGTCAAACATTCATCCAGTTGTTTTAATGGGTAAAATTATAGAGTATTTTAATAATTTCAAAGAAAAACATTCTTCACTAGACAGCAGACTTGCAGGGGTTATTTTAACTATTTTTTTAATCTTAACAATTTCAGGTATATTTGGTTTAATAATATGGTTTTTTAGATTCAACTACTTATTTTTAATACTTATCTCATCATTACTACTTTCAACAACATTTTCAATTAAGCTTCTATTGACTTCTGCTGACAATGTAAAAGCTGATTTGAACCATGATTTAATTAAAGCAAGAAAATCTCTTTCATATCTTGTAAGCAGAGATACATCTCAACTTTCTCAAGAAAATATTATTTCAGCAGTTATTGAAACCTTAACTGAAAATATAACCGATTCAGTTGTTTCACCCATCTTCTACACTTTCATTCTTGGTATTATTGGTGGAATTTCTTATAGAGTTGTTAACACTCTTGATGCAATGATTGGATACAAAAATCCCAAAAATATTAATATTGGATGGTTTCCAGCTAAATTAGATGATGTTTTAAACTATTTACCTGCAAGAATTACTGGTATTCTAATTGTTGTAGCATCAATAATAGTTAAACTTGACTGGAAGAATGCATATAAAATAATGATCAGAGACGCTAAAAATACCCCTAGTCCTAATTCTGGATATCCAATGTCTGCGGCTGCTGGGGCTCTTGGCATACAACTAACAAAACCAGGATATTACAGGTTAGGGGATAATATAAATCATTTAAAATCAGAAACAATAACTGAAACTATTCTACTTGCAAAAATTACCATAATTCTATTTTTAATAATCTCAAATTCTTTATTTTTTTTATTATTAATACTTCTATCCTAGAAAAATCTTTGAATATCATGTAACAAAATTAATATTGAAGAATAATTAATTATATTCTTAGAAAATCTTTCTAATATATTATCTGGTGGTAAAGATGAAAATAGCACTAATTAGTTTAACAAAAAGTGGTAAAACACTTGCAATGCATATTTCAAATGCTCTTAAAGAGGATCATACTGTAATTAGGGTTGATACTTTTCATAAAAATGTTAGACATACTTTAGAAAATATAATCCATAATTATGATTGTATCATTGGTATTATGGCCACAGGTATAATGATAAGAAATGTTTGTCTGTTGATTAAAGGTAAAAATGATGATCCTGCAATTCTAGTAATTGATGAAAAGGGTAAACATGTAATTAGTCTTCTTTCTGGACATTTAGGTGGTGCAAATGATTTTTCAATAAAAATAGCCGATATTATTGACGCTGAACCTATCATAACTACTGCAACAGATATTAACGATAAATTTGGGGTTGATTGCTTAGCAAGAAAGTATTACATGAATATAGATGATGTTTTTAAAATAAAACCTATAAATTCAGCAATATTAAACAATAAACATGTTAAAATTACTTTTAATTCTAAATATGAGTTCATATGGGAAGATATGAAAGTGAAAAAATGTTATGATAAAATTATAAATCAATCAGAATTATTAAAAGTTTCATATGGTTCTGTTACTCTTAATTTAGAGCCTAAAAAGATAGTCGTGGGTATAGGATCTAGAAAAAATATTGATTCATATTCAGTGGTAAATGCTGTTAAATCAGCAATGAATATCCTTGATTTACCAATTAAACGTATTAATTCAATAGCTACTGGTCATATGAAAGAAAATGAGAAAGGAATAATTGATGCTGCAGAAGAGTTTGGTATTCCATTAGAGATAATTTCAGATGAATTAATGAGAAATTTCAAAAATAATGATTTAAGTCATTCAGATTTTGTAATGGAGAAATTTGGAGTCCCTGGTGTATGTGAACCATCATCTTTAATTGCAGCTGGTGATGGATCAACCCTAATTCTTCGAAAAACATCTTATAATGGTGTTACTGTGGCCGTTGCAGCATCTAAAAATTAAAAAAAATCATTAAGAAAATTGGTTTTATCATACATAATTCAAAAACCTTTTTAATCAGAAGATATAAAAACACATGGATATAACTTATATATTATTATTTGAATTTTTTAAAGTATCAATTAAACTTAAAAATGGAGGCATTATTATGACTCAAGATGCATTTGATCGTTGTAATCAAATTTTGCAACATATAACTGAAGATACAAGCGTTCCAAGAAACATTAGAAGGGCAGCTGAAGAATCAAAGGAGTTATTATCTAAGGATGATGACGAACCAACGGTACGTGCAAGCACGGTGATTTCTATATTAGATGAGATCAGTAATGATCCAAACATCCCAATACACGCTAGAACACTTATTTGGAATGTTTTAAGTGAATTAGAGTCTATTCGCCACTAAGTACCCTTTTTATGAATTGGGTTTTTGCACTTTCTTCAACGAATTCAGCAAGAATAGAAGCTTCATCTAAATTTTTTCCAAGGGCAACAATGCCATGTCCTTTTAAAATAACTACATCTGTTTTTTTCAATGCTTTTGATACAGCTTCTGCAAGTTCAACACTTCCTGGAAGATAATAATCGACAAATGGGATAAATTGAACTTTAATCGCACCGAAACCCTCAATTCGCTCTATTTTTTCACCCGCAAAAGCGAATCCTGTAGCAATTGGGGAATGTGTGTGCACTACCGCATTTATGTCATCTCTATTACCATATATTTTAAGATGCATTAGCAATTCTGATGTGGGTTTTTTATCAGTTGTGTAAATTACATTTCCTTTCGTATCTACGACTATAATATCATTTTCATCTAGTGCTTTAAGAGATAATCCACTTGGGGTAACTGCAACTCGTTCATATTCATCCTTTTTAAATCTTATGCTTATATTTCCAGATTTACCTGGAACAAGCCCCTTTTCGTATAAGTAGCTTGATATTTCTACCATTTTTCGTAAAATTTCCTTTCTTTGTATACGAAATCCTCCTTTAATTAAAATGAATTAAAAAAAATCAAATAATTTATATTATGTAAATTTGAGTATTTTGAGCGATCCTCGATTTAGAACAGGTACTTCAGCACATGTGGGCACTATATTATATATTTTCTGGAATTCTGTTTGAGACTGAAATGTACCAGAATTTATCATATGAATACCTTTATGTTTCTTGTAAGCGTTTATATGAACATGACCAGTATGAAATATATCAGGAATATCATCTATCACAAGATGATCCTCAAATTCAGATGCAAGAGGGGTTCTTTCACCATATATTGGTGCGAGATGGCGTTTTTCAATAAGTTCTCTCATTATTAGATCTGAATTTTGATGGGATAACCCATTGATAGTCATAGCAAAGTCATCAAAACTTCTACCATGATATATGAGCGTTTTTAAACCGTCTAAACTTACAAGTGATGGGTTACTTACAAATTCTGCATTTTTAATTTTGTATAGATCTTCTGCGTAGTGTTCTGGGATTGCAGGCTGTGGTTCTGCCAGACGAGATGCATCGTGGTTACCTGGGGCAATAACAATTTTAATATCATTAATATCTCCTAAAAATCTTGCAGCTTCTTCATATTGTTCATAAATATTTTTAATTGTTAGTTCTTCTTCTTGGTGGGGATAAACTCCTATTCCATCCACTACATCGCCAGCTACTATAAGGTAGCGCACATCATTTGCTATATTCCTCTGTTCTTCATCTCCAAAATCACCATTTATCCACTTCACAAATCTTTTGAATTCTTCATCAAGAAATGTTGAGCTTCCAATATGAATATCAGAAATAAAAACAGCAGAAAAATCCATTTTCTTCTCTTCAATTCTGGGTACACTTGGATGTATGATTTCAGAGGCTATAACGAGACTTCCTTTTTTGCTTCCTATTACACCAATAACTTCATCCTTAACAATACTCTCAGCCATTTCAAATAGAGAATGATTTTCGTTGTGTATCAAAACAGTTATGAAACCTGTTTCATCTTCGATTTCCATGATTTTATGATTGTTTTTAGTATTTCTGATGTCATTTACCATACCTATTACATTCACTACATCGCCGCGAATACCTACATCTTTCATTGGATAGCTGTCTCTAAGTCCTGGTTTTTTTATCAGCATAGCCTTCAGTTTCTGGAATCGACTATTGAAATAGGATGAGAAATCCTTTATCTCTCCGTTTGTATAGGATTTTTTACTAGAATCTTGTAATACACGGAAATCAAGGGGAACATCCATTAGTTTACTCTGAGATATGTTCAAACTGTCAACTGTATTAAGTCCATCATTTTTAATCCCGGAAATTTCGTTGGAATAATCAGAAAGATTGGTATTTGCAACATTCTTCTGAAGGAACTGTTCTACAATTGCACCAGTTAATATGAAAAGATCATCATTTGAACCTGAAACATCTTGTATTAAAGAATCTACAAACTTTAGAGAATTTTCCTGCTGTTCAATTTTTTTATATGCAGAATCATCTATTAGGAGTTCGGCATTTGTAAATTTTAAAATTATATCATCGTTCATNNTATAATCTTAATTATAATAGTTATTCCATATTATGATCCATAAAAATTGAAGGTGAGATATTTGTCCAGATTCATGAAGTTCATATTATTCCTAATATTTTTTGCCGTTTTCTTTGAAGCAGGCCTTATTAGTTCTTATACTATCGTAACATCCCAATCTCCTGATGTGGGGAAACTTATTGGAATGCAGATTGAAGAGATCACTTCATTTTTAAGTTTTGGCTCTGCTTCTAAAATTCTTAATCCCCAAACTAATTTGAATATAACTAATTATGAAGAAGTAGCTTCTACTTTGACTAATAAAACCGGTTTAGATATAAATGTCCAAACATTAGCTGCTCAAACCTCTGCAAGCACAAAACAGACAATTTTTCCTGTTAATATAACTGCAATGGGATATCAGAACCTAATAACGGGTGGAAACACTACAGCAATTGTCATAACTGCCAACCAGACTTATAGTATAACTGCATCAGCCAACGCCACGTTGAATAGTGGAGAACTTGTGGTTGATGTAAACAGTATTAAGATAACATCATCGAGTATATTATACGGAAACACCACATAAGACTTGAATTATTAATCAATTTTTTTTATCAACTTAAAAATACTAATACGCCAAGAAAACTTTTAAATATATTTTTAAATCTAATTTACAGGTGAAACTATGATCAGTGTAATTGGTATAGGTCCATCACGAGAAAATATGACTTTCCGTGCAGAAAAAGCTATTAAGGCAGCGGACGTTATAATAACTTACAAATCTTATATTAAAAATATAGAAGACCTTGTAGCTGGAAAAGAGATCATATTAAAGGGAATGGGTGATGAAATTAAACGGGCTGAACTTGCCATAGCAAAATCTAAAGAGGGTAAACGTGTTGCTCTTGTGAGTTCAGGAGATCCTGGTATTTTTGGAATGGGAAATGTTCTATTCCAAATTATAGGAAAGTACTCTGGTGTTGAAGTTGAAGTTGTTCCTGGCGTTACTGCTGTAAACTATGCTGCAGGAATTTTAGGAGCTCCACTACATGATTTTGCTGTTATAAGCTTCAGTGATATTCTTACACCAATTTCTGAGATTAAAAAAAAGGTTAAAGCAGCATCAGATGCTGACTTTGTTATTGCTGTTTACAATCCACTCAGTAAGACGCGGACGAAACCATTTGAGGAATCTCTTAAAATTTTACTGGAAACAAAAAAACCAGAAACAATTGTAGGAATCGTACGAAGTACAGATGAAGGGGCCGATGTTTCAATAACTACCCTTGATAAACTTGCAGATACTAAAATTAACATGTCAACTACCATTATAATTGGAAATTCTATGACTTATCTTCAAGAAGGTTATATGGTAACACCCAGAGGATACAGAGTTTCATATCCAATCCATGAACTTTCAAGAGAATTTTATGAAAGATATCTTGAAGGCGATGTAAATGAGGGTCCAAATCTGGGATGTGAATATTACCCTTGCCATCACCACCAACAAAACTGTAAATTCTGTTACTGCCCATTTTATCCTTGTGCTGAGGGTTCTACAGGTGGTAAATGGATTAAAGATAAGGGTGTTTGGAGTTGTGAAGATTGTGAATGGATCCACAACGATGATACAGTGGAGTGTATACAGACCAAATTACCAAACATACTCCATGATGTAGATGACCTTAAGAATAAAAAGAAAGAGCTCCTTAAATTACGGAGAGAATGTATTAACATCACAAGAAAATGAAGCTAATTTTCATCATTTAATAGACTATTTAATAATAATTTTTCCATTATTTTTTAAATTATACTCAAAAAGAGGAAGCTTCTAAATTTTTTATATTAATTAATTAAAGGTTATCTAAAATAATACTTTTATATAGGATAGTATTCATAATATTATTACTAAAAAATTAATTAATAATATAATAATAAATCCATAAATTTATATTAAATTCGTTCAAATTCCCAGATAGTTGTTCCTGGACCAGAATCCAGTTACGTCAGTTAGTAACCCCCAAATACCTCATTACAGAACCATTTCTGGTAAAATGAAACCAGTTCCAAGTTGGGCTTATGTAATTACTTAGCCCGTATACATGCCCAACTTGGAAGGGAAAAAACCATCTTTCAATATAGCTATTATAGTTACATCATTTTAATCTAAGTTATTTTGACGTTTTTTCTCACATAATTTTTGACTAATTCAATTCTCAATTTTCAGAATATAAAAATTTGAAATATTAAATTTTTATGATTTAAAATTCTGAGCTATAAGGATTATTTCAGAAGATATATGGGATAAGTCTCTTTGTCTTATACATATACTGAAAATAGTCCCCATTTAGTTCTGAAATTAATAATTTCTCCTCAATACGAATTCGATAGCCGAATGTTAAGCTAAATCCTAAAATCATTATAATAACAGCTCCCTACGATTGCAGAGCTAATCCTATTCCTATTAAAGTTAAAAGTAATCCTGTGTATGGGGGATGGTACCCAGTTTGTATGGGTCCTTTTTAACCACTTTTTGTCCTTTTTGAGTGCCAACGTTTACTGAAAAGTAACTTCCAAGCTCTTTAATAGACCATTGCCTGATAAAAATTCCTAGGATTATTAAAAATATGCCTATATAAAAAGTCCAGCCAAGTAATGGTGTAATATTACGAAATGCGAAGTAAAAGGCAATTATAACGGAAATATACAAACATATCGATAATAATAAGCGAGAACCTTTGTCTTCGTTCTTTATTTGAGTTCCATGACGTCGAAAATATGGAATTATGGAAGCACCCACATATTCACTTAAAATCCATAGAATAATCGCTAAAAGGAACACTGTAGATTCAAATGATTTTAATCCAGGTATCATAAATTACATTCTCATTTAATTAAATTAATATATTAAGTTAATATTTCTTCAAGAAACCAAAATCTATTTTATTAATATAGACATCTGCTCATCATAGAATATAAAAAAGAATGTACTAATTTAAAACGAGGACATGTTATTTTAAATTAGATTCATATAATTAAGATAATTAGATATCTAATTCCATTACACCGTCGAATACTAGAACTGCTTCACCTTCCATAAATATCCTTATTTCTTCACCGATTTCATAAACAATTATAAGAAGTTCTCCACCTGGAAGATGTACTTCCACTTCTTCATCAAGTTTACCAAGTTTAAAACCCACAATGACAGAAGATGTAGCTCCTGTGCCGCATGCAAGAGTGAATCCGGCTCCTCTTTCCCAAGTTATCATTTCTATCTCATTTCTGTTTATGATATTTACGAAGTGAACATTTGTTTTCTGTGGGAATGCTGGATGGTTTTCAATCAACGGCCCTATTTCATTTAAATCTATATCTTCAATATTTTCGGTGAAAATAACTGCATGTGGATTACCAACATTGACAACTGTCATCCTAATAGGTTTACCGTCTACTATGAGCTCGGAGTCTAAAAATTCTTCTTTATCACTTATCATAGGGATATCTGGGGTTTTAAATGTTGGAACTCCCATATCTACACTTGAAGCCCTCACCTCTCCACCCTCAACATCTAAATCAATTTCTTTAATACCACCTAAAGTTTCAACTAGAATTTCTTCTCCTCTAAAGATCTCATTCTCGTAAACGTATTTAGCAAAGCATCTAATTCCGTTTCCACACATTTCTGCTTCACTTCCATCAGAATTAAATATTCTGAATCTTATATCTGCATCTTCTGTGCTTGCAGGAGTAACAAATATAACACCATCAGCACCAACTGAGAAACCCCTTCTGCATATATCTTCGACAATTTCTGGTTTTTTTTCTTCGGGAATTAATATCTTTTCAGATTCATCAATAATAATATAGTCATTTCCAAGACCATGCATCTTTGAAAAAGTAACTAAGGTCTTTTCACTCATTTTAATAGCCTCACAGGTACATTTTGTTTTGTCAGTAAGTCTGCGAATGTTTCTCGTTCTCTTATTATGTTAGATACATCTTTTGAAACTAGAACCTCTGCAGCTTTCGGTCTACTATTGTATTGGGATGACATTGAAAATGCATATGCACCAGCGTTTAAAATAGCCAGCAAATCCCCTTCTTTAACTTCAGGCATCGATCTGTCTCGAGCAAATAGATCTCCTGATTCACAGACATCTCCAGCTATGTCAATCTTTTGGGTTGGTTCTGCTAACGGTTTTTCAGCTAATACAATGTGATGATAAGATCCATACATAGTTGGTCTAAGTAAAGTATTAAAACCAGCATCCACACCAGCAAATTTCCTATAACTCTGTTTTATAGTATTAACTCTAGTTAAAAGAACTGATGCATCTCCGACCAAGTATCTCCCTGGTTCTAAACACATTGAAGGTTTTCCGAGATCATATTCACTTAATTTGTCCTGATACAAAGTAGTAATCTTCTCAGCAAAGTCTTTAATGTCTAATTTACGCTCTTCCGGCGTGTATGGTATTCCTATACCTCCACCAAAGTCAATGAAGTCAAATTTAACATCTGCTCCTTCCTTAACTTTCCCGGATATATCCATTAATGTTCTTACTGCAAGCATAAATGGTTCAGGATTGATTATACCCGATCCAATGTGTGTGTGAATTCCTATTGGTTTGAAACCTAAATCTTTAGCCATTTTATATACATCAACAGCTTCTTCTTCCATTATACCGAATTTACTTAGAGGACCACCGGTTATACAGTGGTCATGGTGTCCCGCTCCTACCATAGGGTTCACACGGAATGATATTTTCGTTCCTTTGGCCTCAGGAATTTTTGATAGTCTTTTTAGCTGTGAAACTGAGTCAAGGTTTATTCTTACTCCAGATTTAACAGCAAATTTTAATTCTTCATCTGTCACATTGTTTCCAGTATAAAGAATTCTTGATGGTTCGAATCCTGCAAGTAAAGAGGTATATATCTCTCCAGGGGAGACTGCATCTATTCCACTCCCTTCATTTTCCAAAATTTTCATTACTGCAAGGTTTGTATTGGCCTTACAAGCGTAAAATATTTTAAAATCAGAATAATAACTAGAAAAAGCCGTGTAAAGTCTTTTATAATTGTATTTTATCCTTTCTTCGTCTATAACGTATAAGGGTGTTTTATACTGGTCTGCAAGTTCCAGTGCATCAGTTCCACCGATTGTAAGATTTCCTTTTTCATTTGTTTTTAAATCAAAATCCATGTATATTAATCCTCCGAAAACAAGAAAATGAAGTGAATGTTAAATTTCTAATTCTTATCATATAAAAATTTTACACAAAAAGAAGTTTTTAATAAAATTTTACCATTGATCGAGTACAATAAAAAAATAAAATAGAATGAATTATTACAATTAATTGTATTTACCTAAAACTTCTTCTAATACACTTGTAACCGTATCTATTTGGGCTGTACTAATCACTAAAGGAGGAACGAATCTTAAAACATTTCCTGCAGCACAATTCACTATTATGCACTTTTCACGAAGATCATCTACCATATCTCCACAATCTAGACCTAATTCCATTCCAATCATCAATCCCATTCCACGAACTTCTTTTACTATGCTGTTGTTTTCTTTTATTATATTCAATTTCTTTCTGAAGTATATTCCATTTTCCACGGACTTCTGAAGCAAGTTTTCATCGAGAATATATGTTATTGCAGCCTTTGCTGCAGCACATGCTAGTGGACTTCCACCGAAGGTTGCAGCATGATCCCCTGGTTTAAATGTTCCTGCAACACCATCATTTGCCATAACAGCCCCCATAGGAAATCCTCCGGCGATGGCTTTTGCAAAGGTGCTTATATCTGGTGTTACATTAAATGTTTGTGATGCAAACATCTCGCCTGTCCGTCCGAATCCAGTCTGTACTTCATCAAATATTAGGAGAACATCATTATCATGACATAATTTCTTTAGATCTTTTAAATAACCCTTTGATGGTACAATAACACCTCCTTCACCCTGGATTGGCTCTACCAGTACTGCGGCAGTTTTTGAGCTAATTGCATCTGCCACTCCTTCAACATCATTGTAGGGTACGTGTTTAAAACCAGGTGTTAAAGGTCCAAAACCTTTTTGATATTTAGTCTGGCCGGTTGCAGTGATGGTTGTAATGGTTCTACCATGGAATGAATTTTTCATTGATATTATCTCCCCTTTTCCTGTATGTTTGCGAGCAAGCTTTATTGCTCCCTCGTTAGCTTCAGCACCACTGTTACAAAAAAAAGCTTTCTGGTGAGATGAGATTTCTGATAGTAGTTTTGCTAATGTAACTTGTTCCTCGGTGTAGTACAGATTAGACGTATGGATGAGTTTTTTTGCCTGATTGCAAATGGCTTCGGCCACTTTAGGATTTGCGTGCCCAACATTGTTAACTGCTATCCCTGCAACGCAGTCTATGTAAGATTTTCCCTCAGCATCCCAGACAACCGATCCTTTACCCTTTACAAGGGCTATTGGCTGTCGTCCATATGTATGCATTACGTATTCATTGTCCATATCGATAATTTCATTTGTATTCATTCAATCACCTTGAAACTTGATAAATTCGTTTTTAACTTAATTTAATATCTTAGTCCCTAATTTTTCAATGATAAAAGCTTTTTCAGAAAAATTAAGAAGTTAATTTTTGTTGTTAATTATTTGGATTTCATGGTTTATTAAACGTTTTTATCCTATGAAAGACTTGATTAAGAATGAGTTATAGAACTTTTAATACAATTAGATTTTTGAATATCGGTGATAAAATGAAAAAGGCAACAATCGAAACGGATAAAGGCAATATAGTAATCACACTTTTTGATAAAGAAGCACCGAATACAGTTGCAAATTTTGAAAAACTTGCAAATGAAGGCTTCTACAATGGATTAACATTTCACAGGGTAATACCGAACTTTGTTATTCAAGGAGGATGTCCTAAAGGAAACGGTACTGGTGGTCCGGGTTATACTATAAAATGTGAGATAAATGAGCATAAACATGGTACTGGTGCTCTTTCAATGGCTCATGCTGGAAAGGATACTGGTGGAAGTCAATTTTTTATTACACACAGTCCGCAGCCACATCTTGATGGAGTACACACAGTTTTTGGTAAAGTTATCAAGGGAATGGATGTTGTTAACAAAATCCAGCCCAATGATGTAATGAATAAAGTAACTGTAGTGGAAGAATAATTCAAAACAATTTTAAATAAATCTACTTATTTTTTTTATAATTTTCAAAGTATTTCTTTGAGGGCAATAGCATAAATATCAGCTACTGCATCTGCTAAATCAACATCCAAAGAAGTATAATCCTTGTCAGGATTCCCGAGAACAATCTGGCCAAGTATATCGCCATCATATTTAACTGGAACTGAAAGGAATTCTAAAACAGGTACATGGCCTTCAGGTAGTCCATGAGCTGCAGGGTGTTGTGATGGATTGTGAATATAAAATGATTCTCCTGTGTCTAAGGAATATCCTAAGAGTCCTCCATATGTACCATTCTTCCTTATCGTAAAACGGGCTTCGCCTTTATCCGCGTACATCTGACATTCTCCCGTCATATGGGAAAATGAGATTCCAACACTGTCTTTATTTTCTGGATCCACATAAGCTACATAACAGTTTTTACTTCTTGTAAGACGTTTAGATTCATTCATAATCACGTCTGAAATGTCTTTCAGAGAGGAATATGACAACATATTTATGATCTTTTTTTTCAGGGTTATTATGTCTTCATTTTCTATTTTAGTACCAGATCCCATCCCATACTCAGATCGTTCATGTTTATTATTTTCCTTATCTCCGTTCATAATCATGACCTAAATAAGTTATGTTATTTGTGATATTTAATTATTCTATTAGACAGATTAAATTTTTACGCGCTATTTAATCCTTTAAAACAAAATTCAGCATAAAATAATCCTAATATATTAAAATACTTCCAAATACAATGTTAAATAGATAAAAGTGAGGACATTAATTAAAGAAAACAAGAAATAGAAAAATTTAGTTGTTTAAAAACGAAATAAGCACGTTTAATAGTACTAGGAATACTATAAAACACTACAGAATTATTTTCATGATTAGATCAATATAAGAGTTAATTATTGATATTAATTAATTTCTATCTACTTTTTATTATTAAGATAGATTGGAAATAGATATTCTTTTAATTTAGAGTAATTTATGGTCTTTTAAATTATGCGATATATTAAAAGTTTTTTAATATAAAATTTAATATGGATTAAACATCACTCAAACTAAGCTCAGAGAAAATACTATCATTTACATCAATTATTTTAAAAATAACACCATAAACATATTCTAATGGTATTTCGAGTTCATCCATAGTTTTTATATATTTTACACCTGATTTATGAAATACCTTATCAATTGTATAGATTTTCAGAGGCATTTTTTGAATATAACTGATTTTAGAGAACCAAAAAATTGATAGCGGACAGGATCGTGGTAATAAAACCATATCTCCATTTTTCAAAGTTTTTGGATTTTCCTTAACCAAAAGAAAGCTTCCATTTTTCACTCCAAGTCCCAAATCTTCTTCAACTTTTAAAATAACAAGTTTTTGGAAATTTGGAGATATATGATCTGCTCTCATTTTTTTTTCAAGCATTTTAGCGGCCAATACCTCAAGACAATCGTTAGGCATTCCCCTTTCCTTCAAATGATCTTGAACCCCCATTTCAAATGCACTTGAAAGACGAACCCAACTATCCACTTCTCTGCAAAACGCTTCAGAGCTATTGGTTCGCATTGGACACTTCCAGCAGTATTTCTCTTCAAGTCCTTCTATAAGCATCTTGTAATGCTTTTGTGATATTTTCCTAAATTCTTCGAGGTTATCTGATATTCCTGCCATGAAATCACCTAACCGTAATATTTATTTATCACAACTAATTAATTCATTTTTTTAAGGTTCAATTATAATGTTGAAAAGATAATTTATTAGGAATTAAACTCTAAGAGGTACTATCCTCATCTTTTTTTGAGAGAATCTAAAAGACCCGATTTTCTTGCGTAGTGGAACATGTAAAGCTGCACGTAACCTGCATAATTTCCGAACTTTTCCATACCAAATAAACGAGCTTTAGGGGGCTTTATTTCCGCGCTTTTAAAGTATAATTCTGATACAATGCGCCCAATCCAGACATCGACTGGGAAGGATTTTTTATATCCAAATCCGTATAATAATATACAGTCAGCAACTTTGGGACCTACTCCAGGTAGTTCGAGCAGTGAATCAAAAGCAACATCGTAACTTTTTTTAGTGAGTGTCTCGATATCAATTTGATTACCAATCATTTCTGATGCTTTTATGATGAACTTAGCCCTATAACCAACTCCACAGCTTTTTAGGTTTTTTTCAAATACAAATTCATTAGAAAGATGGTCTTCACTGCGTTGCATTTCCTCAAGGTCATGTTCTGGCACGTTTCTAAGATTTTCCGGAGAAGGAAATGTGTAGAAGATTCCTGAATCAAATTTAAACTTTTCACCCCATTTCATTTTAATATCGTTAATGGACCTATTCCAACGTATTATGGAGCAATTAGCAGATGAAATTGAGGATATAATGCATTCAAATGGATCATGGGCTTTGAACAGTCTTAAACCCTTGCAGAAGTCAATACTAGGTTCAAGTTTAGGATCTTTGCTTAAAAAATCGTATAGATCATTCAGATTATCATTTAAACCGAATATTTCCTTTACAGATTCTTTGATAGAATCTTCTTCAACATCTTCACTTGATTCTGCAACAATTTCCAATGGAGCTTTTAAATCATTGTTGTCCTGTCTTATTTTAATGAGACATTGCTTTCCTTCAACTGCAACAAGCTCGAGAAAATAGTCATCTTTATGGAGCCATGCAGGTTGAGATGTTTGACCACTTTTGATGGTTAAATCGAGGTTAAATTGTCCTTTATATTCATGAGAATCAATTTCAAATCGGGTCTTCATAAGTCGTTATATCATTTTTTAGGTTTATAAAATTCTGTTATTTAAAGCCGAAAATTTTTTTTATTTTNNTTTATCAATGAATTTAATCCATTTCAACTTCATTATCTCCGAATTTAAGCTTTTTCTTTTTAATCCAAACAAATCCTTTGTCAGGAGTGATTACTGCTACGTCAATAGGGCCTCCAACTCCAGGCATATCTCCAGGATCAGCATTTATTCCATCTGAGAATCTTTGCATTGCAGAAGTTGTCTGAATCATAAGAGTACAGAAGTCAATTCCGTCCTGTAGTGTCATTGTTCCCCATTGTATTGCATATTCAAGACTTTTCAGCTCTTCGAATATTTGTGTCTCTCCCTGAATGAGCATGGCTTCTTTAGTATATTGAACATTACCTATACGTCCGTCAAATCCAAGAACAATTCTTGAGACCACATCNNTTGTATCCTGCAACTAAAAGTTCAATCATATCAACTCCAGCCAAACCTTCTTCTAATCCTCCTTGGGGATTTTTAAAGCTGAATGTAATGTTATACTGGTTTTTTTCAATATTAAGCAGCTCACAACCCTTCATTTGTAAGTCATTTTTAATGTTTTCAATTGCCAAGTCCAACTGATCCTTCCAATGATACTTTTCATCGAACAGGTTGTGTAATTCAATAGCAACATCTTCAACTTCCAGATCTTCGATCTTGGACCCTCTTTTGTATTCCTCTATAAATTTGCTCAGATTTTTGAGAACTCCATCTTCTTCCAAAAATGCAAGACCTGTTATTCCCACACCGATTCGGCTGTTTATCTGGAAGAGTTTTAAAGCATTATCGCTTCCTATTCTGGCCATTCCCTTCAAGTTCCTGTAAGTCTGTCTGCTATCTGCAGCGAGAACAATTCCTTCAGGGGTTGTTGTGTTTATTACAAGTGACATGATTCATCTCCTCTAAAACATAAATAATCATATTGTTATTAAATTATCCCTTTCTCTTTAATTAAATTCTTATGAATCATGAATATTATAAAAAATATTTTTGGTGCTGAGAAATTATTTTAAAATGTTATAAAAAATAAAAGAATTATCACATTACCATATATAAGGAATTAACCTGTATCTTACTTTATTTTTATAATCAGAATATCCATCTAATTCCTCTATCAGCATCTTTTCTTCTCCGATAATACGGGCAACAAATAGGAGCGAAAGAAATAAACCAATTATCAGACCATATAACGATCCTAGAAGAAGGGGTGTTCCTAAAAATAATGTTAGTCCTCCCAGATACATTGGGTGTCTTACAAATCCATATACTCCTGTTGAGACTACTTTTTGATCTCTATCAGATTGTATTCTAACCAATGGAGACACAAAATTGTTGTCCTTGAATGATCTTAATAAAAAGAAGCCCGAAACTATTAACAAGATAAATCCAATCGTTTCTAACCATAATGGGAAATTAATGGTCCAGTCAAATCTCTGGGCATCTAACGGCATTATAACAAACCACACTATAAAGCTTGGTAACAAAATATAAATAAAATATTTATCCCATCCTTTCTCGTTACCACTTCCTGGTTTTCTATATCTTTCTTCTAAAAGTTCAGGATTATAGATGTAAAGATAAATTATGGTCGTGTAAGACAATCCTAAAAACCATATGCTGAAAAGCCAACCTTGAATCCAGAACCAGTTACCAGAAATAATTAACAGAACAACTGGGAAGATGAGAATATAGATAAAAGTTAGAAATAATTTTATAATGGATGTTTTTTGATTTTCCATGAATAATACTCCAATTTTGAATTATAACTAATCCAGAAGAGTATATTATGATTACAATATTTAATGATTTGTTGAAATGCAGAGATAAAACAAAAAAAGTTGTTAAAAGAATTTTAGATTTGTAAAAAATAATTGATTTAGATAAAAGAAAACAGGTATTGTTTTTGTATTAATTTTAATAAAATCTAATAAATTGTAAATTATATAAAGAAAAATAGAAAGTCAATATTTTTGCTATCACTATATAGAGCTACTCATCAGATTTCCTGATTTGATGTAAGAGTCAAGTTTTTGACTAATGTGCTTGTATATTTCCTTGGTTACTCCTACATTCCTGATAAAATCATTTGAATATTTTATGTCTCCTCTACGTGGATTGTCCTGTCTCATCACGTACATACAGATGGCAGTTATGATCATCAGTGGGTCAGTTTTCCTACCTTTTCCCCCACGGTAGAGCTTCCGGAAATCGATTTTCGATATTATTTCTCTAGCCCTATCTTTCTGACCTCCACCTGCAGGTAATAACACTTCATCACCTTCCTCTCTTTTAGTTAAAACCAAGGTGGGACTGTGGCCAGTCATCATGAAGTTACTGGCAACTACACTAAGCTGAGCCAGTTTTTCATTTAAACGAAAGTCTTCATCGGCTGTTTTTTGATCGTAGGGCTTGAACTTCTCGTATTTTTTTATTTTATTGGCTAATCGATCAATTTTTGCTCTATCATCTAGAAAAATATGTTTGCGTTTTTTCAAATTCAATCCCCTTATAATATCTTTTTAATATTTTAACATTGCAAGATTTATAAGGTTTAGTGAATTTATGAATCTGATAATGAATTTAAGATTAATTTTATAATATAATCAATGAAGATTTCATAATATTTTGGATATTTAAGGGAATAAACTTCCTATCCGGATTACTATTATTACAATTATATATCTAATTTTTAGGTTTAGGGCTGCGACTGACAAACTTATTTCCCTTCAAAAAAAATCTCCATGGCTTATCCTTATATTCTCCTGCATAATCAATATTAACCCTAGGGGAGGATAAAATCTCTTCATCTGTATCTAAATCCTTTTTTGTTTTAATAAAAAGCTCATCTCCACATAAATCTATTCCATTTAGTGAAGTATTTATATCAAAGGCCTGATAGAATTTTGATGGTCCGTTAGTCAAATTTTTCAATTTAAACTTATTTCTGTTTGATAAATCAATATTTCTGCGTCTTGCCATTAACTCAATACCTTTAGAAGGTTCCAGACCCCTTATGAGTACTCCTTGTCGTTTTCTCTTTCTCAGTTACTACATTAAGACAGTAATTATAGCCATGCAGTTGGAAAATATAATCAAATCCTCCCTTTTTATATGGTGGATCCATTGATGGTGTGTGTCTACCATGATATGAATGTGCTCCTCTATCTTCTGGACCAAAATATACTTCAACCTCGACAATCATGCCATTTGTTATTCCTTTTGGAGTTCTATGCACTAAAAAACAGCCTAACAATTCTCTAGCAACTATTATTGTGTCTCTGATGTACTAATCTTTAAAGTTTCATTTATCTTTTTAACTCTGAATGTCTGAAACAATCAACTATATGATCATTTACCATGCCAACAGCTTGCATGAAGGCGTAACATATGGTGGGCCCAACAAACTTGAAACCCCTCTTTTTTAGATCTGAACTCATGTTTTCTGATTCAGATGTAGATGAAGGTATTTCTTCCATTTTTTCCCAATTATTTTGAATTGGCATTCCACCAACAAATTTCCATATATAAAAATCGAAACTACCAAATTCCCTTTGAATATCTAACAACGCACGTGCATTAACAACTGCAGAACGAATTTTGAGTCGATTACGTACTATGCCGGAGTTTTTTATTAATTCTCCTATCTTTTCGTCATTATATGATGAAACTTTTTCGGGATCGAAATAATCGAATGCTAGTCTATAATTTTCCCGTTTTTTGAGTATGGTAGTCCAGCTTAAACNNCAGCTTAAACCGGCTTGTGCACCATCTAATACCAAAAATTCAAAGAGAAGCGAATCATCGTGGACGGGAACACCCCATTCTTGGTCATGATATTCAGTCATCACTGGATCATTGTTAATCCAAGGGCAGCGTATTTTCATGAGTATCTATTTCTAATTAAAATGATATTTACTTTACCAATACCTTCAAATATAAAGTAAAAAAAGGTTAGTAAAACCTACTATTAGGCATTAACATTATTTAACAAATTTTATTAATTCTTAAATTCTAATATTATACTAGTGAATGGGTTTAAAATTATATTGGGGGTATTGAAACTGGCAAATTCAGATAGTAGTAAATTGGATTTATTGACTGATATGAATAGTATTCTGGTTTTAGTGGATTATCAGCCAGTAATGATTAAAAGTGTTGCTTCAAGTGATAAAACCATAATCAAAAGTGCCGCTGTATATGCTGCTAAAGCAGCTAAAATATTGGATGTTCCTGTAGTTTTATCATCAATCAATCCTAAAAACAACGGTGAAGTTTTCCCTGAAATTACTGGACTCTTCCCGGACCAAGAGGTATTTGCAAGGAAAGTTCCAAGCTTCGATGCCTTTGAAGATGAAAGAACTTACAACGCTGTCAAAAAAACAAATAGGAATAAATTAGTAGTTTCTGGACTATGGACTAGTATGTGCTTCACTTACACAGCACTTCACGCTATTAAAGAAGGATATGATGTTTATGGTTTAATTGATGCTGCAGGCGATTCCACGTTAGATGCGCATAATTATGGTGTCAAAAGAATGTTACAAGCAGGAGTTATTCCTATTACACTCGAATCTTTAGTTTCTGAATGGATGCATGATTGGGAAAATCCAAAATCAGGCGAATTAGTGGCTGAAGTGTATTCAAAGTATGGGGCGATGATTGGACTTCAATAAAAAATTGTTTTCATTTAAATTTATTTTTAACAACGCACAAGAATTCCTTTTCCCTTCAAATACTCCTTCACCACTTGTACAGGATACTCGTTAAAATGGAAAATACTAGCAGCCAACGCTGCATCAGCTTTACCAATCTCAAAAGCAGCATAGATATGTTCAGGATTTCCAACACCACCAGATGCAATAACTGGTATATCCAGGTTTTCGCTCATGACTCTGGTAAGCTCAAGGTCATATCCATCTTTAGTTCCATCACGATCCATGCTGGTTAAAAGTATCTCTCCTGCACCACGTTCCTGACATTCAATTGCCCAGGATATTGCATCTATCCCTGTGAATTCACGACCACCATATATACTGCAGTCAAACCAGCAATAGCCATTTCCTGTTTTAATTGTTATCTTCTCAGATTTTTCTGATGGATCAGTAACGTATCTCCGCTTGGCATCGATACCAATGACGCACGCCTGTGATCCTACCACTTTTGATGCTTCATTTATAAGATTAGGGTTTAATATAGCCGCTGTATTAGTTGAACACTTGTCAGCACCGGCCCTGAGCATATTAACATAGTCTGAAGGTTTCCTTATACCGCCACCAACACAAATAGGAACAAATACATTTTCTGTGGTAGCTTTGATCACCTCGGCCATGGTTTCCCTTCGCTCGTGAGATGCAGTTATATCTAAAAATACAATTTCGTCGGCACCATCTTCATAATAGCGTGTTGCAAGTTCAACAGGCTCTCCAGCATACCTTATCTGTTTAAATTCTATCCCTTTAACAACCCTACCATTGGGAACATTAAGGTCGCAGTCAAGACATGGTATGATCCTTTTTGCCAGCATTTTTACCTCATTCAAGTCTTATTAGACTATTGATTAATTTATAACAATTATTTAAATATTAAGATTTTATTGGATACTTGTTTTATAATAACATAACCATTTATAATTAATAAGATCAAAATTTCGATGTTGTTTCTACAAATTTATAACATCGAATCGATATATTTACAATATAAGTATATGATTTAAATAAATTATATTCAAATTTTAATAAAATT
>PMMV01000017.1 GCA_003162115.1 Methanobacterium sp. | reverse complement strand
TCCTTTTGAAGTTCATTCAACATGTTATCGCCTTTTAATTTTTAAAAAATAATTTTATAGAAAATTGATACTTAGGAATAAATTAAAATTCTTTTTTTAATTACTCAACAAATCAATAAAACATTTTATTATCTAATGTTTTCTATTTTCCTTTGATAAATAGATTTATCTTTGAATTTATTAATGAATTTTTACATTTAAAAAACCTATTCTAATATTAAATCTAGACATCATTAAATAAAAGAGATTATGTTTAAATTATATTTCTGCACCCTTAAGTGCACCTATGCAATGGCAAGTTCTTTCCTCTGCCATATTTGATATGGCAGTATCCATGAGTGTCAACAGATCGTGCTTCTTTCTATCCATAATATCAAAAACTTCATCTATGGTCAGATTGGATGGAGATATTGAAGCTGCATAGTTAGACACAGTCGATATACTTGCATAACACATTTCAAGTTCACGTGCAAGTACAGCTTCAGGTATTCCGGTCATACCTACGATAGTACCTCCTAACATCCTAAACATTTGTATTTCGGCTGGTGTTTCAAATCTGGGACCTTCTGTGCACACGTAAACTCCACCATCAACAACTCTTCCAGAAGAGTTTATTATCTTTCTTAACTCATTGCAGTAAGGTTCTGTAACGTCAATATGGACAGTTTTATCATCGTAGAAGGTTCCATTTCGAAGTTTGGTAAAATCTATAAAGTCATGGGGTATAACAAAATCTCCAGGCTTCACAGTTCTTTCAAGGGATCCAACAGCGTTGGTTGCAATAATTTTGCTTACACCGAGTTTTTTCATCGCGTAAACATTTGCTCTATAATTGACCATATGAGGGGGTATTGAGTGGCCCTTCGTATGTCTAGGCATGAAAGCCACCTCTTTTTCATGAAGTTTAAATATAGAAACCTCGGGTGAATTACCATATGGGGTTTTTAAGACCTTTTTATCGATTTCATCACCCATGGTAACAATTTCATATACTCCAGTTCCACCAATTACTCCTATCATTTCATCTAACCTGCAAATTTTTTTTTATTTATATTAAGTATCAAAAAAAACTGAAATTATTATCCCTTTGCCACACCTATTGGCACCATTTTACCGACTAAAAGAGATATTCCTGCTTTATGGCATGTTTTTACAACCTGGTCAACGTCTTTGTAGGCTCCAGGTGCTTCTTCAGCAACAACAGGCATCGAATTAGCTTTTATTGTGATCCCTTTTGCTTCTAACATTTGTTTTACTTCGTGACCATTATATTCCCTTTTTGCCCCGGCTCGGCTCATTTTACGCCCAGCACCGTGAGCAGTTGATCCGAAAGTTTCATCCATTGCATTTTGTGTTCCATGGAGGATGTATGAAGCTGTTCCCATTGTTCCTGGAATCATAACTGGCTGTCCAATTGCCCTATAATCTTTAGGTATTTCATCTCTCCCAGGTCCAAACGCCCTTGTTGCGCCTTTTCTATGCACATAAACCTGGGTTTCTTTGCCTTTAATGGTATGTGATTCTTTTTTAGCTATGTTGTGTGCCACATCATACACTATACCCATATTCATATCTTCTGCATCTCTCTTAAACACTTGTTCGAACGATTCACGGACCCAATGAACTATCATCTGCCTGTTGGTCCATGCATAGTTGGCTGCGCCGGCCATCGCCTTGAAGTAGTCTTGAGCTTCATCAGAGTCTACTGGTGCACATGCTAACTGACGGTCTGGAAGATTGATGTTGTAAGCTTTGTAAGCTTTATCCATGGTTCTGAGGTAGTCTGCACATATTTGATGTCCGCATCCTCTAGAACCCGAATGTATCATGACTGTAATTTGACCTTCCTCGATTCCAAATGCTTTAGCAGCCTTTTCATCAAATATCTCTTCCATTTTTTGTATTTCAAGAAAATGATTACCTGAACCTAGTGATCCCAGTTGGGGAATTCCCCTCTTTTTGGCCTTATCACTCACCTTGTTTGAATCGGCTGCATCCATTTTCCCGTTTTCCTCCAGATATTTAAGGTCTGAGTTCCATCCATAGCCGTTTTCAACAGCCCATTCTGCACCGTTATCGAGTACGTCGTCTATTTCTCCTTCTTTAAGTCTCAGTTTTCCTTTACTTCCCACTCCAGAAGGAATATTCTTGAAGAGCGCATCAACAAGTTCTTTTATCCTCGGTTTAACATCGTTTTCTGTGAGGTTGGTTCTCAATAATCTTACTCCGCAGTTTATATCAAATCCAACTCCTCCGGGGCTGATAACTCCATTTTTAGCACTGAAAGCTCCAACACCACCAATACTGAACCCGTAGCCAAAATGAATATCAGGAAGTCCTATTGAAAACTTTTGAATGCCTGGAAGACATGCAACATTAGCTACCTGATCAAGAGCACCCTTTTCAACGACTTTAACAGCATCATCATCAAGATATATCCTTCCCGGAACTATCATGCCCGTTTTGTAATCTGAGGGAATTTCCCATACACAGTCTCTGACTTTTTTCAATTCTTCTGTAACCATAAACAACTCTCCAAAACAACTTTACTTTTTTACAATTTTATTTATTTTCTTATTCCTAATTTAAAGTACAATTCATCCAAATTAACTGATCTATAATAATTTTTAATATTACCAATGAAATAATTATTATTCATCAGTTAACTCATTATGGACAAGAACAAACTAGATTTACTTGAATAATCTTAACGACATCTATTTAGATTATGATCAAACTCATATATCCTATTTCCCGCACGGAAAATATACTGAAATACCATAAATTTCGACTTTATTGGGTAATGATTATTTTATTATCCCCAGGATTTTATGTTTTGAAGTTATTTCATCGGCCATTTCATCTAATTTTTTGTAATCTTCTTGACTTGGAAATCCTTTTATAATTAGTGGTGTTATAATTTCCACCTTTAAATTACCTATCATCCCCCTGATCTGATCCAGCATCCTTCCACCCCACCCATAGGAACCCATTACAGATACTAATTTCAACTTGGGTTTAAGTGCATTTGCAAGATAGGTAGCATACACAACACTTGGATGTGGACCTGTCAAAACTGTTGGTGAAGCGATAACCATAGTTGTAGCATCCACGAGGTTTAAAGCCACTTCTCCCATATCTGTACAGGTTAAATTCAATGGTTTAACATTTACTCCTCTTTCAACCAGAGAATTTACTAAATAATCTACCATACGCTGGGTACTCCCGTGCATGGATATGTAAGGAATGATAACTTCGTTCTTAGTGTTGTCAGAAGTCCAATCTTTGTAGGCATCTATTATAAATTCCGGGTTATTGTAAAGTGGTCCATGGCTTGGTGCTATAATTCCAATATCTATGTTCTCCAGTTTCTCAAGATTCTTTCTTATTATTGCTCTGAAAGGCATCATTATTTCGGAGTAATACTTCTTAGCTGCCATGTATATATCTTTGGATGCAAATAAATCGCTAGTTGCTCTGTGAGAGCCGAAAAAATCGCATGAAAATAGTATTTTATCGTCCTGCAAATAGGTTACCATAGTATCTGGCCAATGCACCCATGGAGTTATAATAAACTCAAGTTCTTTACCTCCCAGTTCCAATTTTTCCCGATCACTTACGATCTTAAATTTTTCATCAGGAATTGGGAGAAATTCGCTTAATAGTTCCTTACATTTAGAATTGGTAACAACAATTGCATTTTTGTAAATTTTAAGAATATCTGGTATGGTTCCGGAATGATCTTGTTCTGCATGATTAACAACAAGATAATCAATATCTACATTCAATCTTTTTAGATTGTCCAATAATTCATCAGTTTTAGTAGGATCTACTGTATCTATGAGTGCTGTTTTATTATTGCCTTTAATAATGAATGAGTTGTAACTCGTTCCGTTGGGAATTTGAATAAGTTCATCAAAAATTCGCCTATCCCAGTCAATCGCGCCTACTGAATATACATTCTCTTTTATCATCCTATAAATCATTTAAGATCACCTCTAAATCCATATATATCTTATTTTATTTATTATTATTATTATTATCAAATAGTTTTCAATCTTTTTTTCCATATAATAAACTCTTAAATCCTTAAAGTCCGGATTAATCCACACTATTCTACTTATACTTTTTGTGAATTTTATTGTTTTAAACAATGTTATAGAATTTTGATGCTAATAAGTTGTTTATATGTAATAGAAAGGATATAAAAATGATTTTGGTGGTTATTAAAAGTGAATTCTAGATATTGGTTATCTATAATATATAATCCAAAGCATAAAAAAGTTCTGATACAAACTTTAAACGGTCTTAGAGACCATTTAAAATCATCTAAGTACAGATAAATGGTTCTATACCTTCTTTAAATATCATTTTTATGGATAAAGATAAGTGCAGTTATGATCATATTAAAATAAGGATAAATTGTTTCAGGGGAATAAAATAATGATTAGCAAAGAAGAACTTGTTGACAAAATAGAAAATACAAAACTGGAGCGAAAGCAGGATTTAGGAGATTCATATGAAAAAAGAATCTATTTAGATGATGATAATGTTTTAATTGTAGGTTATAGCCTCGAAGAGAAATTTGAAGCGGATGATCCTGAAGAAGAAAATGTGAAAAATTATTACTGGTACTGGGAGCTTCGAAATTCTCAAACATGGAATATACTATTTGAAAATCAGGATAAATCTTATAATTTCTGCGAATCAGAGGTTGGTGGCTGGAGTGACAATGATCGTGTGGAAGATGTTGTTGGAGATATTGCAGAAGAAGATGTATGTAAATGGAGTGAACAAGACGGGATAGAAGATATTTCTGAAGATATTGCCGATGAAGTTCTTGATTGGATTAAAACTCTAGGAAAAGATGTTTAAATCCATTATTTTTGATATTGTATAAAAATAAATTTAGGAGTAATGTGTATTAAATTATTTATACTCCTCAATTAAACTGTAATCTGATATTTCTATAGAATAGCCTTTCTCAAACGCTAATGTGAGTTTTAATTCAGGTCCTGAGATGTCTTCAATTTGACCTGCCACATATTCAAGGAATCTTTTTCCCTTTAGCTTTTTTACATTAATTTCTTTGAAAGAAGTGTTGTTTCTATCGTGTTGACCTACAATTATGCTTTTTCCATTTATTTTTACTCCATAGGTTTCTTCGATATCTAAATTATCAGTATCCTCAAATATTATAATAAGTTCTTCAATAGAGTTGTTTTTAGAAGCTTTCAGCTTCTTCTTTTTGGTGCATTTTATTACCTTTTCTCCCCTGGCTTTTTCTAGTTCCATCCAACTATCTTCGATAAATTCTTCATCTTCAATCCATTCTTCAACTTCCATCAATTCATCCATCATATATTCAACTCCTTCTAAATTAAATTATATATCCTGAGTTAGGGTTTATATCGTGCATCGAATTTTTCCAAGATTCCACAATGGAAGGTTCATTTTCATTTAATCTATTGAATATACTATCCCTAATAGCTGCTGTATTTAATTCTCCAATTTTTTTGGCTTCTTCTGTTATATCTTCCATAATGTCTTCATCTATTTTTTTAATATCTCCTAAACTATAACCCGCATCAATAGCTGCTTTTCAATGGACCTTTCTATTTTTTACTATCAAATTGTTCTTTAGTTACACCTTTCTTTACAACTACGACCAATATGATAACCTCCTAACCCATCAAAATTTATTATTGTTTTTTTAAAATGATCATTCTATTTCATCTTAATACATCTTATCTTGCATGGTTTATATATATTTTGATTTGATTTTCATAATTTTTGAAAAAAATATAATATATAACGAAAGTATTGTAAGTTTTTTCCAACTCGCGGTTAATGTTTATCACGAGTTTAAATGTTTAATATGGATAAATTCAATGTTTTATCTATATTTGAAGAAAGCTAACAATCCTAATTAATATTTATTTTGCGGTCTTGCAAATCAATTTGTCATTCCCTCTAATAAATTCCTATAAATAAAAAGAAAGATTTTGATTATAATTTTTAAATGTCGAGAATGACTTGTAATATTATGTTCAAATTTTTTATCTTAATATCCATCATATGGTAAGTAACTGCTTTTACTTCGGACCTTCTCTCGTGTTTTGAAGGATCAAATTCTTCACCATAGGCTGACGCATCTAATATATATCCTTCAATATCCCCCTCGATTTTAGAATCAATTTTAATATCAAATTTAGAAAACACCAGGTATTCTGAGTCATGTAAGAATAGGAGTTCTGAAAGCCAGTCATAAAGGATAGCACACTCATCTTCAGCTTCTAATCGAATTTGTTTTTTTATTAGTGGTTTTACTGTAGAAGTATCAGTTATAACTTCGAACATTGCAATTGCAGCATTTTCAAAGGCATTCGCAAGACTATTACCATATGCTTTGTATCCAACGTCTGCTGTAACATCGAAAAATTCGAATTTCAGATTCTTTGAATTATTTTCATTTGAATCCAATATTTAACCTCTAAATAGCTTTTCTGAACATATTATCTGTTTAAGTATACTATTAATTCGTTTTAGAGATTAAAAAGCTATTATATTTGACTTATTACTTCTCAAACGCTCTCTATCTCTTCTTTTAAATAAGTTACCGTGCTTTTATAGTATGGGGGAATGTTTATGCAGAAAATTTATGGAAGAAATCAGATACCAGATCTAAGAAAAAAATCAGGAATCATGGAATATTTAGGTGTAGAATATTTAGACACTAAATCATGTTTGATCATGTTCTTTATAATTATGATTTTTGTAGCAAGTATAATGTGTGTAGCTGCTTATCCCAGTTCTAATATTCCTGTGAACATTTAAGTATCCCTATTTTCGTTTTTTATATCTTATTAAATCA
>PMMV01000028.1 GCA_003162115.1 Methanobacterium sp. | reverse complement strand
AAAAAAAATGCTATGCTAAAAAAAAAATTTTACAAAATGTACACGAGAGTGGAGGTTAATTTATGGCAGAGGAATTTAAACACATGGTCCGTATTTCCCGTAGGGATGTAGACGGCAAAAAAACAATTGAAAATGCTCTTGCAGATATCAAAGGTATTGGCAGAGCACTATCAAGGGCACTTTGCACAGTTGCCGGATTCGATGCAACCATGCAGATAGGATATTTACCAGATAAAGATGTTCTGGTTCTTGAAGAGGCTGTTAAAGCACCTCAAAAATTTGATTTACCTGAATGGATGCTTAACAGACGTAACGATTACGAAACTGGTGAAACAGTCCATCTCATAGAATCAGACCTTGTTATGAGGTTAAGAGATGACTTAAACAGGATGAAAAAGACCAGAAGTTACAAAGGCAAAAGACACGAAGTTGGACTTCCAGTCAGGGGTCAGAGGACCAAATCAACCTTCAGAAAAGGTTCATCCGTTGGAGTTAGAAGGAGAAGAGGAAGACCACAGTAAGGAGGTTATGATATGGGACATCCAAGAAAGGCAAGAAAGCAGTACGATACACCATCACACCCATGGAACGCAGATCGTATAAAATCAGAAAAAAAACTGGTCTTAAAATATGGGCTCAGAACTAAAAAAGAAATTTGGAAAGCTGAGACAACCATTAAAAGGTACAGGAGAGATGCAAGGTTCCTCCTGGGTATGGAAACAGAACATGCTGAAGTTGAAAAATCACAGCTACTTAACCATATAATAAGACTTGGTATGCTGAAGGCAAACGGAAAACTCGAAGATATACTCGACTTAACAGTTGAAGACGTGCTTCGAAGAAGACTGGAAACAGTTGTGCACAACCTTGGACTTGCAAACACTGCTAAACAGGCCAGAATCTTCATTGTACACGGACATATAGCAATGAACGGCAGGAAAATAAATGCACCAGGCTACATGGTAAAAACAGGTGAGGAACAAACCATCGGATTTTATTCAGGTTCCCCAATGGAAAAGATCATGAAGGAACCAACCAAGCCAACAGCTGCAGAAGAAAAAAATGATTAATTTAATTAAAATAATTATAAGGTGATATAATGGCAGAAAAAGAGAAATGGGGCGTAGCTAACGTTTACTCATCCTTCAACAATACCATAATAACTGTAACTGATATCACAGGTGCAGAGACCATTACTCAGTGGTCAGGTGGAAAGGTTGTTCGTGCAGACAGGCAGGAATCATCACCATTTGCAGCTATGGAAGCTGCAACACGTGCTGCTGAAGATGTTAAGGAAAAAGGAATAATAGGACTCCATATAAAAGTTAGAGCTCCTGGTGGAAACGGACCAAGAACTCCCGGACCCGGTGCACAGGCTACTATTAGGGCACTTGCAAGGGCAGGAATAAGGATAGGTAAAATNNACCCCAATACCACACGACGGTACAGGCAGACCTGGAGGTAAGAGGGGAAGAAGGGTTTAAAAGAAGTGTCTAATATGGAAATAGATATCAAAAAGAAGGATGAGAACTTTCTGTTGTTTACAATAGAAGGGGTCAACGATGCCTTTTTAAATGCCATAAGAAGGATATCCACAGTGGAAGTCCCAACAATGGCAATTGAAACGGTGGAGATATTAAAGAACGACGCCAAAATATTTGACGAAGCTTTAGCCCACAGACTAGGATTAGTACCGCTGACAACAGACGTAGACTCAATGGTTCTTGCATCAGAATGTGACTGTGAGGATAACTGTCCAAGATGCAGTGTATCACTTCTCTTAAAGGAGAAAGGTCCTAAAACTGTATATTCTGGAGATCTTAAATCCCAGGACCCGGAAGTTGTACCATACAACGATACAATACCTCTACTGAAACTAAAAGAAGGAGAAGAGGTCGAGCTAATAGCAATTGCACAGCTCGGAAAAGGACTTGAACATGCTAAATGGCAGCCAACAACAGCCTGCGCATACAAGTACTATCCTCAGATAACCATAGATACAGAAAAATGTGAAGCATGCGGATTATGTGCCTCAGAATGCCCAAGGGGAGTATATGAATTTGATGAAAAGAAAAACCTCATAAAAGTGGTTGATCTTGAAAACTGTTCAATGTGCAAAACTTGTGTAAGAGGATGTACAACAGATTCCATAACAGTTGAAGGCGAGGAAGGAAAGTATATTTTCAGGATAGAAACCGATGGATCATTACCACCAGAAGAGGTTCTTAAAAGGGCATGCGATATCCTATCTGATAAATCTAATGAAATTATAGAATTTTTTAAATAAGGAGGAATTTAAGGATGGTGAAATTTACCAAGACAAACCCCAATATGAAAGTGATTGTGGCTAGTCTCAAGGAAAAATCATACACAGAAGACGCTGCAATATGGAAGGACATTGCAAAGAGACTTGAAAGACCAACAAGACAATCTGCAGAAGTCAACATATCTGATATAAACAGGTACACATCCCCTGATGAGATGATACTCGTTCCAGGGAAAGTTTTAGGAAACGGAAGCCTAGACCATAAGGTGAAAGTTGCAGCCATGAGCTTCTCAAAGAGTGCCGAAGAAAAAATCGCTACAGCCGGCGGAGAATGCATGGATATCCTTGAGGTTATCGAGAAAAACCCCAAGGGAAGCGGAATTAGGATAATGGAATAAGAAGGTGTAGATATGATCATAGACGGAGAAGGACTCGTACTGGGAAGGCTTGCAAGTAAGGTGAGCCAGCTTATTCTCGCAGGTGAGAGTGTCAATGTTTTAAACGCTGAAAAAATAATGATTTCAGGAAGCAGGACATCGGCCTACAATAAATATAAACAGAGAATAGACAGGGCAAGCATATCAAACCCAAGAGA
>PMMV01000080.1 GCA_003162115.1 Methanobacterium sp. | reverse complement strand
ATGGAATTATATTACAAAATAAACTTTAACATTAAAAACATAATAGTCGGTATGTTTAAATTAATAATCCAACAATATATGAAATTATCTCGAGGTGAGAAATACCTAGAGTAACGTAGTGAAATATGGATTAAACAAGATAGTTTTCATGAATAATTTTAAGGAGGAATCAAATGATCATAGTAACAGCCACAATAACAGCTAATCATGGGGAGAGGGATGAAATCATTACAAAATCTCAAGATCTAATTAAATCAACTCGTTTAGAATCGGGTTGTATCAGTTATAATTTATATGCAAGCACTGAAGGTGATAATATTCTACTAATGCTCGAACAATGGGAAAATCTAGAAGTATTAGAATCACATATGCAAACTGAACATTTCAAAGCATTTGGTGTGGCAATTGAAAATTTTTTAGCGAGAAAATTAGACATTGCTGTTTACTCAGCTGACAAAACATGAACTAATATTACTCTTTTTTTAACTCTGATAGAAAGTGGTTACAATTTGGAACATTATTGAAAAATCCGCCAAAAATTTTTATTCGTCATAGCATCATTTACGAAGTTATCTAATCTGTTTTATTCCCCAATTTTTTAGAAAAATTTTTGTTACGAATACGATAAAATTGAGGTCATTCATGTCCATATATCACTCTAAACTCATAACAAAAATGTCCACTTAACGCATTCTATACCAGAACAAAAAATAGATGCAAATAATCGAATTGAAATGGAATAAAGTATTTAACACGGAGCAACCGGTTGTAATTAACTTGGAACAACAACATTCCATATTTCAGTCTGGTAAATATTTACCAAAAAGAGAACAATTAGGATGATGAAAAAGATATAAATATATCTTTTCGAGCTTTTATGGACTGATTCAACTTTGTTTGTATCTAGGGGTTTTAATTCTTCCTTATAGAATGTGAGTAGTGAAGCAAAATATATGCACATCAGGTTTACGATGAAGATTAAAAAAGCACCCCAGGCAAGAAAATAATCCCCAGAACCTACTAATAATCCAAATGTAACAAGTGGGGGCATTAATGATATGCCGATCATTACCCCCACTAATGTACTGGATAATTCAGTAGTTACAGCTAAAGCACCAGCAAATCCGGAAGCCAAAGCAACAATAAATCCGCCGTGGCCCACATTTGTCCTAGTAATGATAGACGGTATTGTTGGATTGATTGTTAGAATTGTTCCCAAAAAAACTGAAATTATAAAAGCAATTAATATACCTACCATACTTGATTTCAGGGCCACGAATACTAAATCTCTATCGCCCATGATAATACCATAAGATAAACCAATTCCCGGACCCATTAAAGGAGCAATAATCATAGCCCCAATTATAAGAGCTACATTATTATTTAAAACACCAACAGCAGCAACTAAAGTGGATAAAATAACCATTAACAAGTAAATACTATTTAAATTAGTCATTCCGATGATATACCTATAAATTTCTTCTCTACTAATTCTTTCTTTCTTTATATCATATATACTGGATTTTTCTTTCTTTTTAGCTACAGGTGCTGGTAAATAAACATCAATATGCTGTACAAGAATATTAAAACCTTCTAATGATGAAAATTGATTTTGAAGAACATCTAATATTTTTTCAGTATTTTCCTGCTTAACTACAATATTAAAACGAGTTAGTGAATTTGAAATGCTTGAATAATTATAATTAAGTAAATCCAAACTGTCTAATGTCTTTACTACATTATCCTTTTCGTTGTTGTGAATAATCATCTCTATTGATCGATACATTAAATCACCTAATTTATCACATGTTTTGAAAAGAGGTAGTTTTTTTTATATATATTAATTATCTATTTAATATTTATTATATCCTTAATCGTACAATTAATGTACACATGAATTCAAATTAAATATTGCAGAAGTATATAAAATTTAAATATAAAAGAATAGACTAGATCACTTAAAAATATATTAAGGAGAGAAAAATGATTGATGAATTCAAAATTCCACCATTTCTTAGGCAAATTATAATCATAGCCATTATATTTATAGCTATTATTGGATTAAAATTCACTGCTCCTATTCTTAGCCTAATACTACTTTCAATGTTCATTAGCATAATTATCTACCCCTTTTTGATGTGGCTGAAAAGAAGAGGTCTTTCTTACAACCTATCAGTTCTAGTAACGCTAGTTGGAATCGCAGCTTTAGGTTTTGCAATAATAAGTTTTTTAGTAGTAACATTAGCCCAGTTAATAAAAGCAATTCCAAGCTTGTCTATAAACTCTTCAGGTTTTCTTGCACAATACGGAAATGAAATAATCCAATTTATCATCGCAAATATACCCGAAACAAATTCTGCAGGGCTCATTGCATCTGGAACTTTCATAGTTTTTGCAGTAATATTCTTGGTTTATGAGCTTCCTCACATAAAAATAAGACTCGAAAAGGGATTAGGTGCAGATAATCCTACATTGAATAAAACCTATGCTCTTATGGGTACTTTCGTACACTACTTTGTAATAAGGGCAAAAGTAAACTTTTTTTATGGTATAGGTGTTTCAGCTATTCTTATACTCTTTGACATAAACTTCGCAATTCTCTGGGGATTATTAACATTTGTCCTCGGATTCATTCCATATATCGGTATTGTAATCGCCGCAATACCTGCAGTATTAGTAGCTTGGGCCAAATATGGGATACAAGGAGCCATAGTAATGGGACTTTTCTTTGTAATTATTAATACCATAGCGGAAAGCGTTATATTCCCTAAACTAGCTGGTAAAGGACTGCAAATGTCAGTCTATGTAGTATTTGTTTCATTATTTGTCTGGGGTTGGATATTAGGCCCTATAGGATTTTTCATTGGAGTACCAATGACAATAGTCATAATCAAATATCTAGAAAACTTTGATGAAACTCGCTGGATGGCTCTACTAATGGGCAGTGATGATGCAGATAACCCTAAGGAAAAGAAATCTTAAATATAGGGAGATGAATGAACAATAAAGGTGTACAAATATAGTAGAATCAGAACCAGGAAAGGGCCTACTATTTCACAATACCTCATTAATAATCTTAATAACAAAATTATGTCAAAAAACTTCTATAAAGTACAGTTATTATCAGAAGATATTAAGTATTGCCCTGATTGCCTATTGAGGTATTAAAATTTACACTCAAGTGATAATTGACTAATTTGATAATTCTGGACTTTGTTAACGAAAATATAACTAAGATATTAATTCGATGCTATGATAATATTTGTTTGTAGAGTATTGTGTAAAATAAAAAAATAAAAAAAGTTAGAAATTATGACTTATTGTTACAGTTTGCTGATTTTCAGAAGTAGTTTCGCTTTGGATTACTTTATCTCCCTGTAATAATTGTACCGTAGAATTTCCTGTACCATTATTATTTTTTAAATAGATTGTAACAGCACCCGGAGAAGTACCTAAATTATAATTTGCATTTCCTGTCCCATTTACTTGATGATCTGCACCACTGTATGTCAAAGTACCATTCCACGGTGTAGTTGAATTAATCTGAACACTTACATTACTAGTCTGATTGGATGTACTATTGGAACTGCTAGTACAACCAGAAACAAACACAACTAAAACCAAAAGACCTAAAAAACCTATAATACTCGCATTTTTTTTCATTTTATACCCCCCCATACAATCTATTTTTCAGTGAAAATTCTAGATTTCCCATTTATCAAAATTTTAAATTATTATTTATTAATTTAATAAAACATTTAAACTTTTCTTTAAATTACTAATAACCTCATATAACAAATTATTAGTTAATATGTAGAAATATTCTTAATTAAAACAATTCAAGACAGATTAAAAATAAAATAAGTATGCAACTATTGTTAAAAAATGTTTTCAAGATATTTTACAAATTAGTTGTGACCTAATTTACCCATGAACTATTTTTTTTATTTATTTATCTTTTTCATGATTATCCAAAAACTCAGCAACTGCTTCCCGTATGTACTGGCTGACAGGTTGCCGCCCTTTTTATAGGTCATTCATGTCCATATACCACTCTAACTTCAGGATAATCTTCTAAAAATTCAATAATCATGTCTAATGTTTTCTGAGCCATTTTAATATCCCAAGTATAATCACTGGGTGCAATTTTAAGTTTCAGATTGTCCCTTATAAAACAAGCATCCATAGTAAGAAAAATTAGGCCTTCGAGTCCGTTTATCAAGTAAGATATATGTCCTTTAGAGTGTCCTGGAGTAGAAACACCCCATAATGATCCATCTCCTAGAAGATCTGCGCAGCGACCTAATGGGGGCATTTTATCTAATTTTGAGAAATTAACTTCATATACTGTTTCAACAGCATTTAAAAAGTTGCCATTAATTTCTGGTTGGTAATCTTCTAGTTCTCCCCTTCCAACATGGTATGGGATAGTTTTAGGTAATTCACGGATGCCGGCAATGTGATCAGAGTGTAGATGGCTTAAAAATACAGCTTTAAGTTTTATTTTACTAGAATCTAATTGAAACTTGATATTTTCATTTTTCTCTAGGAAAAATTCATCAATAAAATCACCCGTAATCCCTCCCCTAGTATCATCAACATATGATATATCTAAACCAGCATCAAGTAAAAAATCTCCAAATTCGTCATGGTGAATCAGATAAGCTTTAATCGGCACGTTTAGTACCTCATCCCTAATATAACCTGCATGGGGATGTTTTATGTTGATTGTACCTCGTTTATTAATATTTACAGATCCTGTTTTAAAACTCTTTAGGGTTACTGGACGAGGATTCTGAAATATTTCCCTCCAACTTTTTGGTGACCCTTTCTTTAACTTAAACTGTTTAATCTTCATGATAATACCTTAAAATAAAAGAAAAAAAAGAAAAATTTATGGAAAAATTCTTATTTATCACCCACACCATTGAAAATTTTATCAAGGAACTCCTTTTCAGGGGGTTTTGTAAGATATGTCACCACAATGGTTGCAATAATTGCAATCGGTAGTGCAATTACAATAGGGTCAACTGTTGGCCATGGCATGGTAGTTACAATAACAATTTTCCCAGTTAAAGCTTGTGAAATACCAACAGCTCCAGCTGATTTCTGGAAACCAAAAATCAACCAGAACAGACTGGAAAGTGACCCAGCAACAAGTCCTGCAATTGCACCGGCTTTAGTAACCCTTTTCCAGTAGAGTGCAGCAGTGTACATCGAAAGAAATGCTGCAGCAGTAATACCGAACCATATGGAAGTCCCAACTGCTATTATACTTGCCGGTAGTATGAACCCAAGAATAACTGCTATGATTACAGCAACAACAATTCCTAGCCTAGCAACTATAACAGAAGATCCTCCTTTTTTATTTCTTACTGTTTGATAAATATCTCTTCCAAGGGCTGTACCCTGAACATGGAACTGTGCACTCAAAGTGGACATGGCAGCTGAGAGCAGAGTGATCATAAAAAGATAAGCAAACCATACTGGCATTGCAGCAGCTATGAAAGTTGCTATGACCGTGTCAAGGTTGCCACCTGCAGCCTGGACAGCTGTTTGACCTGTGTGCTGGAAGAACCAAAGATTGGACAAAGCACCAACAACATATGCTCCGAAAGTCATCATAAATATGAAAATACCACCCATCAATACTGCCCTGTTAAGTTCCTTGTTTGATCTAACTGTCATGAATCTTACAACCAGCTGTGGTTGGGATAGCACACCAATACCAACACCAAGAATAAGACTCGACACCAGTGTCCACCAGAATGGACTGCCTAATGATGGCATAGATGTCCATCCTGTAAATCCAGTTGCCACCGCACCGGCTGTAGCATTCTGTGGAATAATGTTTACTAGGTTACTTAGGGCAAGATTCGAATTAATTACCCCACCAAACATCCAATAGACTGTACCTAAAAGAATTGCCATTCCAAAAAACATTATAGTTCCCTGAAGCGCATCAGTATACATAACTCCCCTTATTCCTCCAAATACCACGTAAACTGCAACTATAATTGCCATTGCTATAAGTGCGTAGTAGTAGTTCACTCCCAATGTGGTTTCAACAAAACGAGCCATTCCAATCAGAACTACAGAAGCGTAAAGAGGCATTCCCAAAAATATCACTGCACCAGAAAAGTACTGTATAAATCTGCTGTTGAAACGCCGCGAAACAAATTCGGGAAATGTTAGAGCACTTAAATTATGCCCCATCTTCCTTGTACGTTTACCAAAGAATATGAATGCAATAAAAATTCCCACAATGATATTTAAAAATACTAACCATAAAATTCCGAAACCATAATTAGCTGCAACTCCTCCAAACCCAACAATAGCTGCTGTGCTTATAAAAGTAGCCCCATAGCTCAGCGCCATAATATAGGGGTGGGTGTTCCTTCCTGCTACCATGTAGTCCTCGGAACTCTTGGTTCGTCTCCAAGCGACGTAGCCAACGTATCCCACCATGAGGAGGTAGATCAGTACTATAATACTCAACATAAAAATATTCATAAATACCCCTCCTATTTCACAGTTATCAAATTTACTATATTGTGATTAAGATACCAGAGATAACTCCCTGAGCATCACGATCCATTTGACGAATCTTAATCTTTTCCAATCTTAATGGTTATTATACTAATTTATATTTACCGTATAAAACCTTTTATAAATTACATTGAACACTTGGAGTACTAAATACAAAAAAAAGGATAGAAATTGAAAAATATAAAAAATATTCCTATAATATTGAAAATATAACAACTTTTATAAATCCATCCATTAAATTAAACATGAATATTCTAAAGGAGTAAAGAGAGATTCAGATTTAAAAAGAATTAGACTATAATATTTTGACGTTGCCACTCATTGGGGGATAAAATGATATGGAATAAAGAAGCAGAATGCATGTCTGACCATGATAGAGAAATTTTACAACTTAAAAGATTGAAAGAAGTCGTTAAAAATGCCTATGAGAATGTACCATATTATAGAAAGCGTTTAGATGGAATGAACATCAAACCAGATGATATAAACACGCTTAAAGACATTGAAAAACTTCCCTTTACAACTAAAGATGATCTTAGGGATTCCTACCCATTTGAGATGTTTGCAGTCCCAAGAAAGGAAATAGTAGAGGTACACACATCATCCGGCACAACAGGCAAACCAACAGTCTCAGGATACACCCGCGGAGATATTGAAATCTGGAGCGAAGTAATGGCAAGAGGCTTATCAATGGCCGGAGTAACTGATGATGATATAATCCAAAACACGCACGGCTATGGATTATTTACAGGTGGGTTTGGAGTTCACTACGGTGCCCAAAAAATTGGAGCTACAGTGATTCCTATATCTACTGGTCAGACTAAACGTCAGATTGAAATTATGCAAGATTTTGGAACGACTGTAGTGATCTTCACCCCATCCTATGGACTTTATCTTGCAGAAGAACTCGAAGAAGAGGGAATAAATACCAAAGAACTAAATTTTAAAGCCATCGGATTTGGTGCTGAAATGTGGACCGAAGAAATGCGTCAAAAGATAGAAAAAAGATTCAACGCACCAGCATACAATATTTACGGACTCACAGAAATAATAGGGCCAGGAGTAGGGCTTGAATGTAGTGAACAGGACGGTCTACATATCTTTGAAGATCACTTTTATCCCGAAATAATTGATTCTGAAACCCTTGAAATTTTACCTGAAGGCGAGAAGGGAGAACTAGTTTTAACTACATTAACACGTGAAGGCACCCCATTAATTCGTTTTAGAACCAAAGACATAACCAAGCTTAAAAGGGGTGAATGTGGATGTGGAAGGAACCTGGTTAAAATGGATAGTATAACCGGTCGTACTGATGATATGATGAAAATTAGGGGTGTTTCAGTATTCCCTTCACAAATAGAAAAGGCTCTTCTCAGAATTGACGAATTAGAACCACATTATCAAATAATTGTTACAAGACCCCATTTAATGGACGAAGTTGAAGTAAGGGTAGAAGCATCTGAAGATCTTTTCTCCGATGAAATCAAGGAACTCGTAGGCATAAAACGAAAAATAGAAAATTATATACACAGCGAGATTGGTTTAAGGGTTAAAGTAACTTTAGTAGAGCCAAAAACTCTTCCAAGAAGTGAAGGAAAAGCTGTGAGGGTAATAGACAAAAGGGAATTATAATTAATATTTTATTAAAGTATAAATTGAGTTTAACTAATTTAACAAAAGGGGATCTACATGAAAATAAAACAGTTGTCTATATTTTTGGAAAATAGGAAGGGAAGGATGAAAAAAGCGCTTGACGTGCTTGAAAATGGTGGAATGAACATAAGGGCTCTGTCAATAGCAGATACTTCAGATTTTGGGATTTTAAGATTGATAGTGCCTGAACCAGATAAAACCAAAAAGTTACTCGAAGACAACAGTTTTATAGTTAAAATTGGAGAAGTTATAGCTGTTAGAATGCCTGATAAACCTGGGGGACTGGGCGTAATCCTTGGAATTCTTGATGAGAATAATATTAATCTAGAATACCTCTATGCATTTGTAGAAGAAAAGGATGAAATGGCCATTGTTCTATTGCACCCTGAAAATATTGAAGCAGGAATCAGAGCACTAGAATCCGATGGTGCAAAAGTTGTTTCAGCAGAGGAAATATATGGTTTATGATCCTCTATCTTTACAGAAATAATTATTATAATTTTTTTACCTAATTAGAATGAATAATATAATATTCAGAAAATCAACACATATAAGGGTTTTTTCAAGATATTAACTCAATTCGATTTAACAAAATCAAAACCCTTTTCAAAAGCCATTAAATTAATATTTAAACTCTTTTCAGGCAGATTTGCCACCATAGAGTCTATTATAACATCTTTTTTTATTGGAAATCCATTAACAGCCGTAGCAGATCCAAGCATGACCATGTTCATTGATAGTATGTGACCGGATTCCCTTGCAATTTCATCAGCATCGAGGGCAAAAACTTTCATTGATTTATTATCAAGTTCTTCCAGTATAATCTCAACCTCAGGGTAAGATATTTCACTCTCTCTAAGGTTAAATGGATATATTGGAGATTTATTGACAACCACAAATGTTTTACAACTTATCTTCGGAATAGCTCGCAGTGCCTCGATTGGTTCGAAAGAGATCAAAATATCAGCAGAACCATTCTCAATTATTGGACTGTATGCTTCTCCAATCTTCATCTCAGTAGACACTCCTCCACCTCGTTGAGCCATACCATGAACTTCGCTCATTACCACGGGCATGCTGCTTTTCATAGCAGCTTCTCCAATAACGGTTGAAGTTTTAATAATTCCTTGTCCACCAACCCCTGAAATATAAATATTATAAGGTTTCATTTGATTTCCTCAACATGATTAACATTTTTATTTCTTATGCCTATTGCCCTTTCAGGACATACTTGTACACATACGTTGCATCTATTGCAGAGTTGAGGATCAATGCGAACAGAATCATCTTCATCGGTATAAATAGCTGTACATGCTAGTTCTTCAAGACATACGGAACAGCTATCACACTTATCTTGTTTAACTTCTAAGAAAGCGTCACTTCCCTTCTTACCCCTTTTAATAAGCATGCATGGATATTTAGAGATCACTACAGCTACCCCATCAAATTCAAGCGCTTCTTTAAATGTTTCCTGTGACCTCTTAATATTCAAAGGATTTATAGTTCTTAAAAACTTGACACCAACAGCCAGTACAATTTCTTCAATTGAAATTTCAGGAGATTCTAACCCCATACCATCTACAGGTAGACCGGGATGGGGCTGACCGCCTGTCATTGCAGTGGTTCTATTATCAAGAATAACAAGTACAAACTTGTTTTTATTATGAACAGCATTTATAAGTGGGGGTATACCTGCATGGAAAAATGTTGAATCACCTATAAAACTCACAACACTCTGATTTGTTGCTTTTGAAAATCCACAGCTTGTACCAATTGAAGAACCCATCGAAAGCAAGTAATCTGCGGCGTTATACGGAGGTGATACTCCAAGGGTGTAACATCCTATATCTGTCGGATAAATAACATTTTTAAGTTTAAGAAGTTCTACTGCCTTTTTAACCGAGAAATAAGCAGCTCTATGTGGACAACCCGGACACAGTGTAGGTAGACGCTCTGGTACTGGAATTTCTCCAGTAACGATATCCTGTGTATTTAAATCAATTC
>PMMV01000021.1 GCA_003162115.1 Methanobacterium sp. | reverse complement strand
ACATCGTTGATTAAATCTTCAGCCTCGCCTGCATCGATTATACATGCAGATGCTGTTCCAACGTTTAAACCCGCTGCTTCTCCAAGTTCGTCTTTGGTTGGAATGTAAACGTAAGGTATTTCTTTTTCTTCTGCAAGAACAGGAAGATGTGCAGCTATTTCAGGCGGGTCTATGTCCTCTGCTATAAAAACTAGTAGAGCGTTGCCCCTTTCAATCATTTTAGTTACCTCATTGGTACCTTTACCTATTTTACCTGTATCTCTTGCTATTTCTAAAGCTTCGTAAGCTTTATCTGCTATTTCTTTTGGTGTATCGAATTTAACATACATTGCTTTTGCCATTTATTATACCTCCTTTTTCATCTGGTTTTAACCATCCATCGGCAGATCATACTTTTATATTTAATATATATAAAAGTTCTTCCGATCAGAAATGACTGTTAAAAAACACTGATAAATAAATTCTAATTTCTAAACAAATTAAATCTATAGAATGATTTTTTCAAGTTCAAAATTAGTCTATTGCATATTTCAATATCATGTTATATATAGTTTGCTCGAAGCTCACATATTCAATATTAAACCTTGTATAAACATTTGAACACTTATATTCTATTTGATCTAATTATCCACTTTTTGAACAATGCAGTACTCAAATCCAGTGTTTTTTAAATATAAAATTTTTTTTAAGATGTGATAGTGAATGGTATAAAATCTTGAATTTCGATGTTATTAAAATAAGGATGAACTTTGTAATGATCTATCAAATAAACAAAGTAAATTTAAATAAAATCGATGTAATTATTACAAATTATATAGTGAAATTATAACAAAATGATAGCTTTAAACGTATTAAAAAAGAAAAGAAAAAAGAAAAAAACTATTTAAAGTCTTTTAACGGCTAAATCGACGTCTGATGCTTTAACGGTTTTTCTTCCAGCGTGTTTTGCGAGTTTGACTGCTTCAGAAGCTATCATTTCACCTTTTTCTTCTAATGCTTTTGCTAGAGCTTCTCTAGCGTCGTCACTTACTCTTTCTGCACCTGCATTTTTTATAATTCTTCCAATTGGAGCAATTGGTAATTCCACATTAATCACCTCATTTTTATATAATTGTTAATATACACTGTTGNNTATATGCTAATGGGTCATGTCATCATGATCCATATCATATTGGGACAGCCCATGACAAATCGTGTTGTATTTAGTGATGTGGAAAAAATTAGGATATAGAAATAGTTCAGATTTTTTAAAAAAAAATTGGTGTGATGAATCTATTGCGGGTTAATAATCTTAGAAAGCGCTTCAACATTAGCCTCAATCTCAACTGGTTCAACACAAGCATTTATGGCAGTATTAGGATCTTTTAAAAGGTGACCTGTTACAATACAAACCACCTGCTCTCCCTTATCTACTTCTCCACTCTCAATAAGCTTTAAAAGCCCAGCAATTGATGCAGCTGACGCAGGCTCAACACCAATTCCTTCGGTTCTGGCAAGTAATTTTTGCGCACTTAATATCTCATTATCTGTCACGGTTTCTGCCATTCCATTAGAATCATATATGGCCCGGAGTGCCTTCTGAGCACTTACAGGTGCACCTATCCTTATGGCGGTTGCAACTGTCTCAGGATTAATAACGGGTTCAATACTACTTTTACCCTTTCGAACGGCATTAGCTATCGGTGCTGCTCCTTCTGCTTGTATACCAGTCATCATAGGCAGATCTTCTATGAAACCCGCTTCATAAAATTCTTTTACACCCTTCCATATTGCTGATATGTTTCCTGCATTGCCTACAGGAAGAATGATTCTGTCTGGGGATTTCCATCCCAGATCATCTACCACTTCAAATCCTATAGATTTTTGACCTTCCAGACGGAAGGGGTTCACTGAATTTAAAAGGTAAAGTTGTCCTTCAAGAGCTAGGGCGGTAATAGTTTCAAGGGCTTCGTCAAAGTTGCCCTTTACAGAGAAGACTTCTGCACCATGGAACATTGCTTGTGCGAGTTTACCAAGTGCTACTTTCCCTGCTGGTAAAAGTACTATGCAGCGTTTTCCTGCACGTGCAGCGTAGGCTGCTAATGATGCTGAGGTGTTTCCTGTTGATGCACATCCTACAGTTTCAACTCCTAATTCAACAGCTTTCGTTATTCCGACACTCATTCCTCTGTCTTTAAAGCTTCCAGTTGGATTCGAACCTTCAACTTTAACGTAAAGTTCTATTCCTAGTTTATCACCAAGTTTTTGGCACTTGCAGAATGGTGTGCCTCCTTCTTCAAGGCTTACTATCTTTGATTCGTCAACGGGCATGAATTCTTTATACTTCCACATAGTCGATTTTCTGCACTCAAAAATATCCTTCGATACATCTGGGATGCTAACAACTTCTAAAGTGGATCCGCACGTTCTACAAGTGTAAATAATTTCATCAAGGGCGTATTGTTCACCACAGGATATGCACTTCATCATGGTTTCACCTTGTTAATTTTTACTGTTATAATTATATTAAAATTACATTTTAACTGTTTTAAATATATTTTTTAATTTTTTTTAATATATTCAGATTATCTATACCAAACTTGAAGTAGTCAGAGCACTGATTTAATGTAGTTTCCCCAGGCAATGCTGAGATTGGCTTCGATAAATGCAGCTACAATCAGAAAAACGATAGCTATCGCCAACAATTTTATGGATTCCCAGAACTCGTCCATGTTAATTTCCAATATATATTTAAACTGGTTTGCACGGGAAATGTCTGACTTCATATTTGTTAATCCCTGAAAAATATGATAAACACAACTAGCAAGTCTAAATCCTGCTGCACCAGATATTATAATACCTATAAGCTCTAGAATTCCATGGGGGATAGTAAACAGAATGTAATCTCCGAGAGGGAATTGTGTGCCTGCGTATCCGATAAATAAGCCGTTTGTAATAAGATATAGTGCAGTAACTGATCCAAAAAGCAGTCCACCAACATAAATGAAAAGGGCAACTTTGAGGTTATTGCTGAATATTGAAATGGTTGTTAGTTGGATTTGTCCTTGAACAACTCTTCTTTTAAAATCACCAAATATGCTGCCAAGAACTGGGCTTAAAACACTTGCTAATGCATAACCCATTAGAATAGAAATTAATAATATTGCTGTCGACAACATTAAAAAAGTTTCGTTTCTTTTATAGAGTCCTCCAAAAAATCCATCATATTTCTCTTTTTTTAGCATAATAACCCTTCCACTTTACATTATCGATTAATTTAGTGAGTAATATCTATGAATTGCCATCAATTTTTTGATTAGTATTATTATCTAGTTCCTACTTAAAATCTTCCTTGCATCATTTTCTGCAATTATCCTCCGTTTTGATAATTTTTCAAAGAATTTTCTAATTTTCAATGATGCCATGGTTTTACACTCACCGCACATAGTAGTACCGTTTTTACAGTTATGATAGATCTCCTTCAGTTCGTTTTCTGAATTAATTAGATGATAAAGAAGCATTTCATAAACAACACAGTCTTCAGGTATACCGCCGAGGAGGCGTTGATCCTCTAAACTTTCTTTTCCACCGGTTTTTGCAGATTTAATTTTTTTTTCTGCTACTTCGGGGCTTTCACTTAGGAATATAGCAGTTTTTGGTTTACTGCTTGACATTTTATCTCCTGTTAATCCTGTAATAAATCTATGGTATGTTGATGAAGGTGTTATGAATTTGAATTTGTTTTTGAACCTTTCTGCAATGTCCCTGGTTAATCTGATATGAGGGTCTTGGTCAGGACCGACAGGAACAACAGTTGGTTTAGGACCTCCAAATTCCTCTAACTGAGGTTGTAATATATCAGCAACTTGTACAAGGGGAACATATAGATGTGAAATATTGGTCGATCCAGAAAATCCGTATATTGATTTCATTTCGTTCAAATTAACTCTACGACCTAATATATATGCAAGATTTTGTACAGTTTTATTTTCTGACTGGAGGTAGGTGTGTATATTTTTCTTTTTAAAGTCCAGTCCAAGAGCAATATAGTTGGTGAGGTACTCTGTAATTGCTAGTTCCCTGGATTTTTCAAATTCAACACCTCGAGCAGAGTAGGATTCCATATCTGCTATTGGAATATAAATATCTGCTCCTTGCTTCTGGTACCATATTAACTGATCTACTATCATTTTATGGCCAATGTGCATTTTACCACTGGGCATCATCCCGGTAACTACTGCAAATCCACTTTTTTCTCTCATTGCCTTGACTATTCTTCCATAATCCCTATGGCCGAATATGATTCCTCTTTTCATCAATGTAGGAGGGTCCTCCACCTCGTCCAAAAGATTTGAGAAGGGTTTAATACCGAACTGTTCTATGAGTTTTTCATAGTCTAAAATCGCTGAACTCCAAGGGTCTATCACTAAATCACCTTTGTAAAACACTAAAAATCTATTTTATTAAATAATCTTATGTAATGATTAGATATGGTATAAATGTACTATCATGTTCATTTTAAATTGGAATAATATTTATTCATATTTTATGGTCTTGTCCATTCAACATTGTAATATGTTATATCGTTTTCATCGTCTACAACTGCAAATAAAAGTTTTTTATTTACTCCATGCGCAACTCTAACATAACTTGAAAGGTCAGACATCATAAATTCACTGTTCTCGTTTGCTACCTTTACAAGGTAGTTCGAATGACCATCTCCAGGAGATTTACCCCTTTCGTATAATCTGAATTCTGATCCGTACTTGAAACCGGTCTTTACTATGTAACCTCTGTTACGAAGATCCCTGAAAACGATATAATTGGTAAAGGATCCCTGTTCACGTACTATCTTAAAAAGTTTCTCGATAGATACATCTTCAGAATCTAGATAGATATCCAATTTTCCCTTTTCCATTAAATAAAGAGCTTCTATTAGGGATAGTTGAAGTCCATCTTCTGTCATGTTTCCATAGTGGCTTTTTTCATGGATCTTTGCGATATTGCCGTCCCTGACTATAACTAGATCTCCCGATAATTCTGAATTCATGATTCACCCATTAATATAATTTATTACTCTATTTTATGATTTATATGTTCTGTTTTTAATTAATAACTTATTTTAAACATATTTTATCACTCAATTGTTGCATGTCTCTTCTTCAGATCGGTCTCTTTTTTACCAAGACGTGCCATGAATTCTGCTATAAGTCCGTCAAGGAATAAATGAGTACTATCTTCGAATAAAGTGCCCATTGGTGTTAGGTCATCATAGTTGCCCTTTAAAACATGGGATGTGTAGTGTTTCCATGGTTCCTTTGATTTACTTTCAATATTAATTGCCACATCCAGGTATTTTCCAAGAGTTGAAGAATGATTGGTAGTTATACCCACCACAGATGCCCCTGATTCTGCAGCAGTCTCTGCTGCGATTGTAACGGTACGTGTTTCACCCGAACCGGATATTGCAATCAGACAATCTTCTTTATCTATTGCAGGGGTTGTAACATCTCCAATTACATACACAACAAACCCTAAATGCATTAATCTCATTGCAAATGCCATACCAATCAGTTCTGACCTTCCACTGCCCACTATAAATACAGAGTTAGATCTAGAAATCTCATCTATCATTCTATCTACTTGTACTTCATCTATTCTATCTATAACTTCTAGGGCATGTTTAGTTATATTCTCTGCTGTTTTTTTTATATAATCCATCTTAAAACCTTCAAATTCTTAATAATATATTCGGGCTCTATTATTTAATTCAAAGTCCAGTTATCCTGATACCTGCAAGTCTTATTCTGTTTTGAATGTTTAAATTGATTAAAAGTGGTGTTATTTTTTCAACAATCCTAGCATTTTCAAGAGGACCGCATTCAATGGCCCTAACACCTGAAATCTTCTCTGCAAGTTCCATAACTGGTTTATTGGCTTCAGGGTCATCTCCTGAAATCAGACAATCACATTCAACGCTATGGTTAATATTGGTGAGGCTTGCAGCACTAATATTACTGAAGGCTGATACTACCCTGGCTTCTTTACCAAGAAATGCTGCTGATCTTTCAGCGGCTGACCCTTCCCAAAGATCAACAAACCTAGTAGGTTTACCTCCTATACATCCTTCAAGGGGAACTGTTGCATCTACAAAGATTTTACCCTGGATATGGTCTTTAATGCTTTTGAGAGTTATCATCTGGGCTTGAAGAGGTACTGTTAAAATTATTATGTCTGCATTGGTTGTTGCTTCTTCGTTGGTCATTGCAGATACATTGGGAAGATCTTTATTATTTAACATATCTTTTATGAGAATTACTGCGTTTTCTGCCTTTTTAATATCTCGAGAACCTACCAATACCTGTTCACCTGATTGTGCAAATCTCAATGCAAGTCCAAGTCCCTGGTCTCCTGTTCCACCAATTATTGCAATTTTCAATTAAACATCCCCTTATTTTTTTTATTTAATTACATTCAATTCTCTTCTCTTACCTAGTCTATATTATAAATAATATATAAAAAATAGGATTTTTTTCTATTAGGTTCCCGAGACATTTCTAATGTTATGTTTTAATTTAAGTGATAGCCTGGAATTAAATGTAGAGATACATTTCGATTATAATTCTTTGGAAGAAATTATTCACAAAAAAATAGTAATTAAAATTAAGGAATGATATTTTGTTATTTTAGTTAAAATAATTCTTTGAAATTATTTTCAAGGAAATCTAAGCTTTCAGAAACTGCTTGTGGATCATTTACCTCAACAACTAGTATACCATTGTATTTAATTTTTTTTAGCTCATTAAAAAGAGATTTAAAGTCAATATTAGCACTTCCAAGGGCATTATGGTTGTCAAAACTTCCATCATTGTCTGAAAGATGTATATGTTTTATACGGGGTGATCTTAACATTTCAGAAACATGAAACTTCATATTGTTGGCGTGTCCTACATCTAGGGTCATATATGCTTCTAAATCCTCCACAATATTATCCAGCTGATATATATCTTTACATAGGAGTCCATTAATATCGGGCATGTTTTCTACGCACAGCATAACTCCCCTGTCAGCAGCGTATTTGGAACATTCACCGAGGGATTCTTTACTGTTATTGAGTATTTTATCCTCAAATTTTTTACCTAATATTGGTATGTGTCCGGGGTGTACCACAACAATGCCAGGTTCCAAAGAAGATGCAAGATCAATGGAATTTTTTATCTGAGAAACTGATGATCTTTTTATTGCTTCATTGTAGGATGCTATATTAATGTCTGATAATGGGGAATGTACAGATATTTTGACATTGTATGAATCAACAACATCTGCCTCTACTGAATTGTATGGATATTCGTTAATAACTTCACAGTACTTCAAACCTCTGTCTTCAAGGCATGCAAGTACATCATCAAGGGGGTTTGGTGAAAGTGCTAGTGTTGATATGCTGATATTCATTAATATTTCTCCTGGTTTATTATACTGTTATTGATATCTTATTAAGAATACCTGAATCGTTTTTTCCTGACAAAAACTGTTCTATTCGTTCCTGAGCCTTGCATATATGGGTACATCCATTTTCATAGCGTTTATAATAATGGTTGCAAGTTCTATATCCTTTTTGATCTTAATATTTCCCTTTTTCCCGACGGTAGCAGTGAAAAGGTATTCGTTTTCAACCAATATATCAAATGGTGTGCCGACAGCATCCTTTCGGAAATTGAGAACCACGTAGTTGCCTGAGAGTTCAGTGTCCACAGGGAACATATCATCAATTTCTTTGATTTCAATGGCTTCAACACCTATACTTATACCTATTTTCCTTTCGACCTCATCTATAGTCTTTCCCTTCTTACCTATGAGCTTAGGAATATTCTTTTCATCTATATAGACAGTTGCGCGTTTATCAGATTTCATATCCACTTCTACTGTTGCATCGGGTATCCTGCTACGGATCTCCCTGATTATTTCTCTTTCAGCAATTTTCTGTATTGGGGTCTTTTTATACTCGGTTACACCAACATCCATTACAATTGTTTGTTCTCCGTAAGTGTATACTTCATGGGCCAGATCTCCAGTTTCAAAGTCCCTGATTTCTATTACAGGTCTTGATAGATCTGCTTCAACCATGCCTGTTGGAACCTTTACTGTGAGTTTAACATCAAAGATTGCTGCAACTTGGCCATCGTTGATGAATATGGTTGTGTCGACAATAGATGGGATCATTCCAAGCTCAACCCTTCCAATTATTCTTTGTATGGCATCTATGGGTCTTGTTGCATGAACAACACCTATCATACCCACTCCTGCGAGTCTCATGTCTGCGAATATCCGGAAATCTTTCGTTTTACGTAGTTCATCATAAATGGTATAATCTGGTCTGACTAAAAGAAGTATATCAGCTGTTTTGCTCATGTCCCTCTCTAGAGGTGCATACTGGGTTATTTCATCACCCACTTGAAGGTCACGTGGTGATTCCATTGTTTTAACTATTGCCCCTATATCTTTACTATAAAATTCTGCTACTGCTTGTGCAAATGTTGTTTTACCAGCTCCAGGAGGCCCAGCTATTAAGACGCCCTTAGCACTGTTTTTAAACCTGTCTACCAGTTTCTCTGGAAGTTTATAATCTTCTATAGATACTTTGGTTATAGGTCTTACAACTGTTATTTCTACCCCATCGGAGAATGGTGGTCTAGCAATTGATATTCTGTACTCTCTGAATTGAACAACAGTTGCACCCTCTCTCTCTATTTCTATAAAACTTTTAAAATCACTTTTTGCCATTTCAGTAATTTCTCTGGCCATTTTTTCAAGTTCCACATGTTTAAGTGGTTTTGTACCTATTTTGACCAGGTTTATATTTCCAGGGGTTCCTTTTTTTGCCATTGGCACGACATTTTCTTTTAAGTGAATGGACATTGTTTCATTATCGAAATACTTGGCTATAATTAGTTCTTTGTATTGGATCATTTCTGGTTTCAAGTAAATTGCTTCTAGTCCCTGTGCCTCTGCAACTTCCCTCTGTACTTTGTCACTGGTGATTAATACTGCTTTGTTGTCCCCTGCAGTGTCCCTTATCATGGCATCTATTTCACCACCCTTTGCAAGGGATATTTCATCAGGTGTGGGTCTTCTTCCAACGTATGAAAGTTTTATTTTACCATCACTGCAAAGTTTTTGTAGTTCTTTAAGTTCTCCCAATCCGTTAAAACCAGTTTCTCTCCCTTTATTGGCTTGATTTTCAAGTTCGGAGATAACTGCTTTTGGGATTATTACCTCACATCCATGATAATCTTTACTAAGTACTAACTTGGTTATTCTCCCATCAACTATTACACTAGTATCTGGAACGATTTTCATCATTTCTCTCCGTAAACGTTTTCTGGCTCAAATACCTTTTCTTTAATCAACTCTAAATTTCCACTGCTTTCCTGAATTTTTCTAAAAAAACAGGAGTAATATCCTTGATGGCATGCTCCGCCATTTTGTTTGACCTTCAATAGAACTGCATCCTCATCACAGTCTGTTAACACTTCGTGAACTTCTTGTGTGTAGCCTGAGCTTTCACCTTTTAACCAAAGTTTGTTTCGTGATGTGCTCCAGTAGTGGGCTTTCCCGGTTTCAATGGTTTTCATAAGGGCTTCTTTGTTCATATAAGCAACCATTAACACTTCAGAATTTTTATAATCCTGTGATATTGCTATTATAAGTTGTTCGCCCCCTATTTTATGCCGGAAATTAAGATCTAGAGCTTTTTTTTCCATTTAATCCTCCCCAAATATATATATGTTATCGCCCATTTTTAATTTCCTAATTTATGTTCCAGAAAATCAACAATGTTTTCAATTTTGACTTTTTCCTGTTCTCCTGTTAACATATCCTTGACAGTGACGTTACCTTCTTCAATATCCATTGCACCTACAAGAACCACATAGTTGATTCCAAGGGTGTCAGCGTAGGACAAGATTTTCTTAAGTTTTTTCCCCACCAGATCCACATCTGTGGAGATACCATTTTTTCGCAGTTTCTGGGCTATGTCAAAAGCTTTTAGTTTTAAATCACTTTTAATTGGTGTAACAAACACATCCACTGATGATTTGGCTTCAATAAATTTTTCCTGTTTTTTAAGGGCATCCATAACCCTGTCAAATCCGAATGCGAACCCTGTGGATTCAACATTTTCTCCACCAAATATCTCTATTAAATTATAGGTTCCTCCACCACTTATCTGTTTTTGTGCACCTAGACCATGTACGTAAATTTCAAATACAGTTCCAGTGTAGTAATCAAGTCCCCGGGCAATACCAAGATTAACAACGTAATTTGAAAAACCAAAGGCTTCAAGGGATTCAAGAAGTTCTTCAAGTTCGAATAAAGCATTACAGGCATGTTCACTACAGTTAATCAGGGCTTCAACATCCTTCACAATCGAACTGTTACCTTTCATTTCAATGAGTTTTAATAATAATTCCCTTGAATTATCGTCCACATCAATGTTTTCAAGTAAACTTATAAGTTCTTTAACATCACCCTTGTCAATTACACCCATAACCTGGTCTTGCAGGTTGCCCTGGATATTTGCATCTTTTAGGATGTTCCTTAGAATTCCCAAGTTTCCGATATGTATCTCAAAGTCTTCTAGTCCCAGTTCCTCCAGACAATGAGCTGCCATGCTTATTACCTCAGCTTCGGATCCTGGTGATTTTCCTCCTATTAATTCGCATCCAAATTGCCAAAATTGTCTCCATCTCCCTGCTTGAGGCCGTTCATATCTGAAACAACTCCCAAAATAATACATTTTAACAGGTTTAGTGGTTTTTTGAAGCTCTTTAATATACATCCTTGCTACAGGAGCTGTGAGCTCAGGTCGAAGTGCCAAATCTCTTCCACCCTTATCCTGGAAGTGATAAATCTGATCCTTTATTCCCTCACCAGATTTGGTTGTGAAAAGTGATAATTCCTCAAATACAGGTGTTTTTATTTCACCATAACCATAAGTTTCAAATATTCGTCTCATGGTGATTTCAACACCTTTTCTTTCTTTCATCTCATTAAAAAGGAAATCTCGTGTTCCTCTAGGTTTCTGTATCTCCATTTTTTCTCCTGCCTTTATGATCTAGATAAAATTTTTTTACCAAAGCTAATATCCATATTACCATCTATTGATGTTTTTAAATATATTAGAAAATCCAATCTAAATATATAACAGTAAAAATTGCTAAGAACTTCACAATTATCGATTTAATCATAGTACTGAAGGTATTCTTCCATCATTTTAGGGAAGGATTTTGCACTTAAAAATCTTAATCCAAGTCTTTCTGCCCACACTTTGATACCCTCATCTGCTGCAACTACTCCAGCTCCAAGTTCCTTTGCAAGTAGAAGTACATCAAGATCTGGGGCACTGTCAAGTGTGCCCTTTCTTAAAGCTATCCTATAACGTTTTCTAAAGTCTGTTATGGCTTTGCCTAAAACTTTTGCTTCTATATCAGCTTTATTCTCTCCACGGGACATTATTACCATGGATTCCAATGCAGCCTCCCATATGGAACTTTCAGATATTCTCATTCCTTTGTTCATTCTTTCCCTCATGTCCTGTACGTACTCATAGAATATTTCGGAAGGGATCTTTGTATCGTAACGATTGGGAGTTTTTTTAACAATCCATGTTTCAGCTTTGACCATGATTTCATTTGGACATTCATAACGTGCCATATAATCAGAAAATTCTTTATAAGTGATTGGTGGCATGTGACAGCTTATATTGAGTTTTATTCTTGACTTTGCAATTAGATCCATCAACACATCAACAGTCTTTGATAAGCTACCTTCTCCAAAGTCATCACGAAGCTGTGTATCGGTAAAAGCAGTTGTATCAAGTACAAACCTCTGTTTTGCAAGCATTTTAACACCTCTCACCAAATATTTCAGATAAATAAATTTAATATTTTCAATATCCTAATGTATGGAAATATATATTTACCCATGTATAAAAGAATTTCTAAACAAGTGGGTTTTAGTAATCCACAGTAGAATCAGCTCTAAATATCTTAATATTCTTATTAACCTAGAGTGTGCAAAATTAACACTTAATTTCTGAAATCATTTGGTGAAAAAATCTTCAAAAATAATATTTAAACTCATTTAAATAATGTATCTCTAAAAAAATAGGGCTAATAACTTGTATTGAGAAGTTATCAGCATCGAAATTTTTACATTTTATTCTTTAACATTTCCCGCATTTTTTTCATATAATCTAGTTTGACTTTTAACATAGCTATTTTCTTATCAATTTTCATACCGTACATCATCATCATATCTTCTTTACTCATCATTTCCATCATTTTCTCGTTCATCATATCCATTCCACCCATGTGGTGTTCTTTTCTGCCCCACATCTTTTCAACCTCTTTATTTATTTTTATTCAAAGCAATCTAATTTCTTAAAAAAATCAATTTTTCTTAAATATTATTTCAAGATCCTTTTTCATTTTTTTTTAAATTGCTACTTCATCTTATTTCACCCTGTAACAATATTATGCATCATAATACATAATTTTATGCTGTAATTAATCTTTGTAAATCCACTAAGTATTAATTACAATTAAAAATAAACTATAATACTATATCATGGAAAATTATTCTTTGTTGGAGTTGCTCATTACATGATAAACCGTCTCAGCCAGCAATAATTGGTAAGTGAACTGTCGAGGAACGAGTATGAACATATCAAATTTAGAAATATGGAGTTATTGCTAGTTTATTATTACAGAATATTTCAAAGAACATTTAAAGATTTTAAATTTGTAATATATATTCAAAATGAATTGACATCAAAATAAATTTTATAAATTGGAATAACTAATTTAGGAAGAATTTTAAATGATAACGGGTAAAACAAGTGTTTTTGGAATTATTGGTGATCCTGTGGAACATACCTTATCACCGGGAATGCACAATGCAGCTTTTGACAAATTAAATTTGGATAATATTTATGTTCCTTTCCATGTTAGAGCAGAAGAACTTGAAGATTCTATAAAGGGAGCCCAGGCAATGGGAATTAAGGGATTGAATGTGACAATACCCCATAAGACTAATGTAATAAATTATTTGGATTATCTTGACATTGCAGCTGGACTTATAGGTGCTGTAAACACCATAGAATTCGGGGAGAATGGTGCCGTAGGTCATAATACAGATGGTATTGGTGCTATAAGGGCAATTGAAGAACTTATATCAGTTAAAAATAAGAAGATTATGATTTTGGGTGCAGGAGGTGCGGCAAGAGCAATTTCATTCCAGTTATTCCTTAGCGGTGCTAAAAGTCTAACTATTTCAAACAGGACCATTGAAAAGGCAGAAGAACTCAGGGATGATTTGGTTGAAAAACTGGATAATAATGTAAAGGTTACCGATCTCGGTTTTGGACTTGAAAAAGAACTCAAAGATACAGACATCCTTATAAACACTACTCCCCTTGGAATGTATCCTAATATAAGTCAAAAACCATTGATTACAGCTGATATGATGCATAAAAATCTTATAGTTAATGATATAGTTTACAACCCACTTAAAACTGGACTTATAGTTGAAGCTGAGAAAGCGGGGGCTAAAACCATATATGGGGTTAAAATGTTGATGTATCAAGGTATTGAATCTTTTAAAATATGGACTGGAATTGAACCACCTGTCGAAGTTTTTCAAAGAGCCCTTATGACAGAAATGAACTTAGAAATAATTTAGTAAAAACTATATTTATTGTTAAATTTAGAAAAATTTAATTAAAAATAATGAATAAAATGTGTTATAATGAAAAATATTCCAGTAACAGACAACCATATACATGTTGATCCTTTAAATGGTGAAGGACCGATCGAAGTTGCCAATAAATTTCACAGGGCTGGTGGCAGCTTTATGATAATTCCCAACAAGCCTACATGGACTGTAAATGAGAATTGCAGTTTCAAAGATGCAATGGAACTGGTTATAAGATATGTGGACGAAATAAACAGGGATACTGATGTCAGAGCCTTTGCTGTAGTTGGTGCTCACCCTGCAGAACTCTCCCGTAGAGTAAAAGCTGGTATGAATCTCGAGACTGCAGAGTTACAAATGCGAGATGCACTTAAAAATGCTCAGAAACTTGTTTTAGATGGAAAGGCGGTTGCTATAGGGGAAGTGGGAAGACCTCATTATGATGTGTCTCCTCAAGAACTAGAAGTTCACAACAGGCTTATTTCCTACTCCATGGAACTGGCAAAAGATGTGGAATGTCCTGTTCAACTTCATACCGAAAGTGCTGGTTCTGAACAATTTTTAGAATTCGCTCAAATGGCCGATAAAGTAAATATTCCAAGAAACATGGTAATTAAACATTTCTCAGGAGCTTTTGTTCTTGAAAAAGAAAATCATGGACTCACACCATCTTTAATAGCAACTAAAGATGTTGTTAAAACAGGATTGAAAAAGGGTAAAAATTTCTTGATGGAGACAGATTACCTTGATGATAAAACCCGACCTGGTGCGGTTTTAGGCCCAAAAACTGTTCCTAGACGCACTCTTGAACTTTTAAAGCAAGGATTAATCGATGAAGAGGATGCATACCTTATTCATGTAACCAATATAGAAAATATTTACAACATAGATCTTGGCGTATAATCCTATCTTTATGTCAAACAATTAAAAAAAATAAAATCTGAAATAAATATTCCATGAATTTTTTTAACGCCCACCGCTTATCAAAAAGCTCACAACACCGATAAGGATTCCAATAAGCACGATTTCAAAACTAGTCTTCAGTAGACTTTTTCTTGATACCTTTCCTAAATATATACCTAATATTACTAGTGCAAAGAAACAGAGAGTTATAGTAGTCAAAGTTGCAGTGGTTCTACTGGCAATTAAAATAAATGGCAAAACAGGTACAAATGAACCTGTAAAACTTGAGAAACCATGTGTGAACATACTCATGTAAACCCTTTTTTTTGCCTGCCTGTGTATGACTGTGTCGTCAAGAGCTCCTTCTTCAATTACCATTTTCTGTTCAAGTTCCCTTAGATTACGGGCTTCTTCAGCTCTTTCACCTATAAATGATCCGAAAGCATTTGATAATGAAAGAGCTATACCTCCACTGAGACCTGTAAGACCAATTACATAATTTGGAATGTCTAATCCCCCTGCACTAGCTACTCCACTGGCAGCTAAAGTAACACCCATAACTGCTAATATGCCGTCTAAGGTTCCTAGAGCCACATAACGGCTCATACTAAGATATTCCTGTATAAATTCAGAAAGTTTCATTATTAGAAATTCTCCTCAAATTTAAAGTTGTTTATATATTATTCTTGTTAGAATGCTTTTAATTTTTAGTTTTCAAATCATCCAATCTATAAATAAATTTAGAAAAAAATATAGAATTTTAAAAATAGGACAACATTATCCCCTACCAAGATCCTTATGTGCTCTTGCTAGGTGACCTGCAGCCAGTGCACCAATCAATGAAAGTTCACCTGCTAAAACTGTTCCTGATACGATCTCTGCAAATTTCCCAACTTTTCCTGCACCATAAACCCCCATTATATTTAGGCATTCGCGAGCTGTTTCAAGTCTTGTGCCACCTCCAATAGTAGCAATCGGCACATCTGGAAGTGTTACTGAGAAGTAAAGGTCTCCATTAATTACTTCAGCAACAGTTATACCTAGGCTTCCCTCCACTATGTGGGCTTCATCCTGGCCGGTTGCAAGAAATATTGCACCTATCATATTGGCGTACTGTGCATTAAAACCCATACTACCTGCAATTGCAGATCCTATAAGATTTTTTGTGATATTAACTTCTACAATTGCTTCAGGAGTTGTTTTAAGTTTCCTTTCAACAACATCCCTTGGAATATTAATTTCTGCAATAATAGATTTACCCCTGCCTTCAATTAGATTCAGTGCTGATGGTTTTTTATCTACACAGAGATTTCCACTGAGGGCTATAATATGGGCTGAAGTTTCTTTAATTAGGATTTCAAGGGCATTATCAGTTGCTATGGTAACCATGTTCATACCCATACTATCTCCTGTGGTGTAGACAAACCGGGGATAAACGTATTTTCCAACCACCACAACAGGATCTATTTTAACAAGCTTTCCATGTCCTGTTGTTTGTTCTGCAGCTTCCTTAAGATCCTCAAAATGTTCCATTATCCAATTTTTTATTTTTAAGGCTTCTGCAACAGATTTTGTTTTGATTACAGGTGCCCTTGTCATTTTATCGTCAATTATTCTGGCTGTTACTCCACCTGCTGATTTTATAACAGAAAATCCTCGGTTAACAGATGCTACTAGAGCACCCTCTGATGTTGCTAATGGAACGTAATAATTACCTTCGGCATGTTCTCCATGAACTTCAAGGGGTCCAGCAATTCCAACTGGTATTTGAACAGTTCCTATAGGATTTTCTATATTCCTTTTAAGGGCATCTTCCATTGAAAGTGAGTATTCAGATAGATGATCCAAATTTGTGTTTGATACGGCTTCACAAAACTTTCTACGTATATCCACAGATTTTTCTATATTTTCTGTATATTTTTCTATCTCATGGAGTTTAATTTCTCCATTCAATAGTCTTTTTATTATTTCTTTCTCTTCTAGCATTTTTATTCACTCTAAAAACTTTTGTGTAAAAATAAATGTTATAATATTTTTCAAATATTAATATTAATTTCTAAATATTAAAAATTGGTCATCACTAGGTAACTTTCATATTTTTATCTAGTAATAGTTTTAAAAAAATTCTATAAGAGCTCCCATATTTTATCTGCAATTTCAGATGGCCTTTCTGCTACATAGACGCCAGAATTTTCAAGTGCATCAATTTTACTTGATGCAGTACCACTATTCCCTTCAATTATTGCACCTGCATGTCCCATACGTTTACCAGGTGGTGCTGTCACACCTGCAATGTAAGCTACAACAGGTTTGGTGATATTTTTATTTATAAATTCTGCTGCTTTTTCTTCTGCATTGCCACCAATCTCACCTATCATAACCATAGCTGCTGTGTCATCATCATTTTCAAACATTAAAAGAACATCTGCAAAGTCTAACCCAACAACTGGATCTCCACCGATCCCTATACATGTACTCTGGCCCATTCCAGCATTGGTTATTTGGTTTGCAACTTCATAAGTCAGAGTTCCACTTCTTGAAACTATTCCTATGTTCCCTTCGTTGAAGATGTGAGTTGGCATAATTCCGAGTTTTCCGATACCCGGGCTTATTATTCCGGGAGTGTTGGGACCTATGATTGTTGTTTTTTCTCTTTTTGCATATTCAACTATTTCCATAGAGTCGTGTACTGGTATGTGTTCTGTAATAATTACTGCAAGATCAAGCTGGGATATAGCTTCAAATGCCGCGTCTTTAGCAAAGGGTGCTGGAACAAATATTATGGATGCATTAATATCCAGTTCTTGCCTAGCTTTTTCAATGGAATTGTAGATTGGGAGTTCTTTAAAGTTTTGTCCCCCCTTACCAGGACTTGTTCCTGCAACTATTTTGGTTTGGTAGTTGAGCATCTGTTCAGTGTGAAACGACCCCTGCTTACCTGTAATTCCTTGCACAACACATCTGGTGTTTTCATCAAGAATTATCACATTATCACACCCTTAGTTTTAATACAATCTGTTTATAACTTCAATAATTACAAATTTTATAATTGTAATCTATCCTAAAATCCTCATCCTTTCTGCAAGTGGAACAGCCAGATCCATAACGTTACCGTTCATATAAGCAGAAACAGACAAAATAACACTACCCGGGATGACATAGGAGGGTGTTCCCCTTTTTACTAAGTAAACATTTTTGTTTCCGAGTGCTGCTCCTACCATGGCCCCTGCTACTACACCAACACTTTCTATGTCTTCAATGGTTGCAGCAACAACTGGATCATCTGTTTCATCTGAAACATATCCTACACCGGGGATTTTAACGATTCCATTTGCTCCACCACCTATATCTGTTACATTGTCCATGCCAGTAGCAGCATCAAATGAAGATTTAACAACATTCTTAACGAAGGGTTCTCCCCCATAGGTATCAAAGGCTAGTATGACAGCGTCAGGATAACGATCCTGACTTATACTAGCTTCTGCATAGGATATACCTTCACCGGCACCTTTAGGTGTCTTTGATATTCCAGCTATATCCCCGATATCCTCTGCGTTTTCTTTGAGAATCTGAACTATGGCTTTGTTAATAATTTCAAGGTCATTATCATGTACAAATGCACTTATAACAATATCATCTCCGGTGATATTCGTTAAAGCTGCTTTATGTGCTCCAATATCCAAGAGTTTATGTATATCATTTTCAATGTTTTTTATCAAGCTGTAGCTGCAGGAAACATCATTTCCTGAAATATCTGCACCAATAGATGTTAACTTCAAGGGATCACCTTTCATTCATGTTGTTCTCAGTTGGGATAGAAGCATAATAGGAGTTGCATAGATCACACATCAAACAACCATTTTTATTAAATAAAATCATCTGTTACTCTATCTGATATTTATCTATCCTTTTTAATTTTCTTGTAATTCATTATAATAGATATAGGGCTATATTGGAGGAACTTATTTTTATAGATTTTTGTATATATCTCAAATACTATGTGTGACCAAGATTTTCCATGTTGCATATTATTATCTATTATCAATACCAAAATATAAATTACATTCAAACTTTTAATACCTCAAATCTTCTAATATGGATAGGGAATATGAAAATAGGAGTTGTGATGGAAATTGTACGATAAAACAAAGATATGTGTACCGATTTTTGAAAAAACCTATAAAACTGTTATCCAAGCCGCTAAAAATTCTTTTGATGCCGGTGCAGATTTGGTTGAATTCCGTATCGATGCAATGGATTATCCCAATCCTGATGACGTTTTAAACATCATTAAAGATATTAACCAGCCTTTAATTGCAACTAATAGAAAAATCGATGAAGGTGGATTTTTCAAGGGTTCTGAGTCTGAAAGGACTGAAATTTTACTGACAGCTGCCAAACATGCTGATATAATCGATATCGAACTTGAAACAGATTTAGATCACATGAATAAAGTTATTAAAGCATCTAAATCTACTATTATTTCCTATCATGATTTTAAAAAGACACCACCACTTGATTTTCTTTTAGATGTAGTAAATCGAGAAAAAAGGCTTGGAGACATAGCTAAATTTGCTGTGATGCCAAAAAACATATCAGATACTCTTGTTGTTTTAAATGTTTTATCAAGAGTAGAAAAAACAGTGGGCATCGCAATGGGTGATATAGGCAGATATACAAGGGTTGTGGCCCCACTTTTCGGTTCTCCAATTACATTCGCTTCACTTGATAATATATCAGCTCCAGGTCAGCTTGATATCCAGACAACTAAGAATTTTTTAGATAAATTGTAAATTCCCGGTGAGGTATGAGATCAACAAATTGGCTGATTTTAGGATTACTATCAATAATAGTAATTGCAGTCGCAGCTTCTGCAATCTACAATGGTTTAGATACGAATAATATTAATATTGTAATAAATACAAACGGAACAAATACCGACATTAACTATCAAACTATGTTATATGGCTCAATTCCACAAGAAATGATTCAAAAGATAAAAGACAAATCGACTAGTGATGTTGAATCTTCAAACAGTACAGTTAACAGCATCAAATCAGATGTTAAGAATATAGCATCTAAGTACAATTATAATGCGAACGTTAAGATTTCGTCACAATTCGGCACCGATCAGTTACCAATGCCTGCAACTGTAAATGGCACATCAATGGTTCCTACACTACAAGATGGACAGGAAATAATCGTACTCAAAACTAATAATTTAAAGGTTGGAGATATAGTAGTTGCTGTACACCCTACATACGGCTTAATAGTAAAAAGGCTTTCTATTATAGATGCTAATCAAGTTTACCTGACGAGCGACAATAAGAATGTAGAGATATTTAACAATGAAACAACTCTTCCCAATGGTACAGTAGAAACTGTTACAGTAAAAAAAACACCATTAAACACTTGGCTTCCAACAAATAATGTCATTGGTGTTGTTAAGGTTATTGAATAAATTCTTTTTGATAAGGTATACGCCTTGGAAGGTGCAGATTATGTTAAATATAATTATTGATAATTTAAGATGTGTATATTTAGAAAGTGGTTTAATGAACGGACAAAATAGGAAAAATATTAAAGTGGGATCTGAGGTTTATATTGTACTGAAGAAAGATCAGCGAACTGGAAAAAGGACTAAAGGAATAGTTAAAGATTTATTGACCAAGAAATCATTTCATACTCATGGAATTAAAGTAAGATTACAAAATGGGCAGGTTGGGAGGGTTCAGGAAGTTATAAATAAATAAAAGCATATTGAGGACTGATATTCCAATTTAAAAAAATTATTTAAAATAAAAAAATAAAAAAAGATATTTTGAATTAACTTAAGCTAGTTCAGATAACCTTTTGACTCTTTTAACCATATTTGGATGTGTTGATAACAATTCCATTATACTTTGTCCAGTACTTATACTGGTATCGGAATATCTGAGCCTTGAAAGCTCTTCTTCACTAATAACTCCGTCCATGTTGACGTCTAGCTGCTGAAGATCGTTTATTTCGTTTCCTGCATCGGATATATCGTTTACAAAGAAAGCTTTCAAACCTTCAACTTCTTTTACTTCATCTTTGTTTGCCGTTGCAGATCCGTAAACTAATTTATAAAGGGCACTTGCCAATTTATGAGGCTTACCTCCGAGTTCAATACTACCCTGATCTGCGTAATATTCTCTTGAACGTGAAACGAATAAAACCAAAAGTTGCCCCACTAAATAAGCTCCAAGAGCGGCAATTCCAACAATTGCACCCCCTCCATTGTTGTTCCTTCCAGAAAATAGTGTACTTATAAATATGTAGTAACATATCAAAGGAACAACACTTATTAAAGTCATCACAGCCATATCGCTGTGTCTTACATGTGACATCTCGTGTCCTAGCACTGCTTCAAGTTCTTCCTTATCAAGAAGTTTTAAAATACCTCTGGTCACACAGATCCTCGCATCTCCTTTGCTCCTACCAAAGGCAAATGCATTTGGCACATTTATTTCAGCAACTCCTACTTTTGGTTTTTTTATCCCTGCTTTCATTGCCAGGTCTTCAACCATAGCATGTAAATTTGGTGCTTCCTGTTCTGATACGTAGTGTACGTGCATCATAGTCTCTACCATCTTCGGTCCAACCAAGTACTGTATAAATACCACTACAATACCAAAGAAGGCAAATATTAGAGGACCTCCAAATCCAAAGTATGAACTTATAAGCATTATTATGACGTAAAGAATTCCGAATAGAAAAATTGTGGCTAAAAAGAGCCTCAATTTCAGTGAAAACGTACTTGCACTTACCATTTAAACATCTCCTATTTATCCTATTTCAATGATCATCTATGAAACAACCTTTATAAATAATTATTTTTCAAACATAATATTCATTTAAAAATGAAATTTGTAGTTTTAATAATTCTAAATCCTATTTCTAAAAGTTAAAAATGAAATACGGATGAATATTGTCTTTATTATGTTGTTAATTCATTTTTTCATAGATTTATATTTGTATTTGTAGATTATGTAACCAATAACTGCTAAAATTCCTATTGCAACAATAATATCAAGTATGTGGAAATAAGTTTTTATCAATTCCCAATGAGGGCCTAATAAAAAACCCAAGTAAGCCAATGCAAAACACCATGGAAGAGAACCAAGGAAGGTGTAAATAACAAACTTTTTAATGTCCATGTGTGCAATTCCAGCAGGCAATGATATGAATGTTCTAATTCCAGGAAGAAGCCTGCTTATTAGTACGGCTTCATATCCATATCTTTCAAACCATTTGTCTGCATTTACAAGTTTATTATGAGATATAAGCACATACTTCCCATATTTCTCAAGTAAAGGCCTGCCACCCTTTAAACCCACAGTGTAGGCTATTAAAGATCCAAAAAGGTTGGCAAATGTAGCAACAAGGGTTATTCCAAGCAGTGTCATGTTGGTTGTTCTTTCATACACTACAAATCCAGCAAATGTCATTGTGATTTCGCTCGGAAAGGGTATACAAGCGCTTTCTAGTGTCATTGCAATGAAAATTCCCCAGTAACCTAGAGTTTGAATGAGATAAATTGCTAAGTTACTCAAGTTCTCAATTATTCCGATCATGAACCTTAATTAGTTTACATATTTTAAAAGGTTTTCCCAAAAAGTTAATCGAGTTTAAGATCAGCATCAATACAAAAACTAAACTTTAAAAAAAGATTTGAACAGCTCTATTTAAATTTATGAAATTTTCCAGGATCCATTCCTTGTTCGATGAGTAAATGATGGTCCGATGTTTCAAGTTGTACCATTGAAGTTGGGGGTATTGGACTGCCTTTATTTACCAATAAAAATCCTCCTTTTTTATTTGCGGCCATAAACTTTCCAGCATCACCATTTACTATTATTTCACCTTTTATCATATCGATACCAGTAAAATCATCTGTATTACCATTTATAATAATTAAACCCCCATTTAAAAGGGCTCCAGTATTTTTACCAGCATTACCATTCACCCTTACCATTCCTCTCTTCATAAGAATTCCAGTACTGAGATCTACATTTCCATTAACAATTATTTCTGTATCAACATCTATTCTGGCTCCAACTGTATCTTTAACAGTTCTATCATTGATTACAATATTATTAGCTACTGTTTGGAAGCCAACAGGTATATCGTCTATTAATCCATGTGTAGCAATATCAGTTATTGATCTAAATTTTTTATAACCTTTAACATCAGATTTAACCTCTAAAATATTGCCTATAGGTTCAGATACGTGGCCGTTTACATATATATTGCCCCGGGTCATACTGATTCCCATTCTAGTATCGACATCACCATCTACATAAACGTCTCCAACAGAAATTTCTTCTCCATTTCCACCAAAATAAACCAAGTTTGTTCCCATACTAGAACAAAGTCTGTGTCCTACATTTCCTTTTATTTTCAAATTTCCGCCTTTCTTCAGGTGATCAACTATTTCACCAAAGGTTAAATCGTTTCCTGGAATTTTCCATTTTGGATCTAGTTTTTCACCCTTATGTTGCCAGTGAAAGTTATAAGTAAAGTCGCATAGACAGTCAACAGGATTTTGAAGTTCCAATTCTAATAAACTGATTTCATTGTCTTCTGATTTTCTACCGAAGATTTTAAACAATGAGCAACCCTCCTAATGAGGAAATATTTTTTATTTTTTGGATCTGTGAACAAAAATTATGATGGACATAGTCTGTTATAACTTTATAACTTTTTTTTTAATTAAATTTCTTGTTATTTGATTTCAATATACTCGGGATAAGTTCAAGTTTCATTATGAACATCCTTGTGACGGATTTTATTCAAAAAATATAAGTGAAGTTGATTTATATAATATCTTATTTATTTAATAAAACGTTTTGTATTGAATAACATCTTTTAATAGGGTTAAAATGAACGCTAAACCAGTAAGTGAAGAAGTAATCAAATTTTTACATAGAATAGGTATAGATACCCGGTTCGTTAGTATTGTTGATAACCATATTTTTGTAAACAACCAAAGATTTTCAAGATTTTCAAATAAGAGACAAGAAACATTCATAAAAAAATTTCCAAATTTCGTGATCAGCAGATCAAATATCTTCCAGAAGATATGTACAAGAGCTTCCAGAGTTCTTGCAAAATCTCTAAAGCCAGGAGATATAATTTTTATAAATGTAAATGAAAAATGTTCAAATTTTGTTTTAAACGTGATTTTGGAACCTTACACCAGAAAATACGGTATTAAGCTGATTAATGGTAGTGTTATTGAAGATGCCATTGAATCGGATGCTGATTCAATTGCGTTACCTTTAACACTGGATGATGAGGTTGAAAATGTGGTTGGAAACATCTTAAACGGTGAAAAGATCGATGTTTTAAGTTTGAAAATTAAATACGATACTAAAAATAATCTTAAATTAATTTATCCCTTATTAAACGTCCGCAGGTCCTGGTTAGTTCACTGGCTTGAAAAACTAGATCACGAGTATAAATACTCCTCAAATGATAGTTATGCAGTTGATCTGATTGAATTCTTTGAAGGATTCATTCCAGATGTCCGTGAAAACATTCTCAAATCAGCTTTGTACGTTGTTAATGAATGTGTTTATGATTAACTAAAAAAATGGATTATTTAATCATATTGTAAAAAAATTGGGGATTTTTTTTAAAAACTGAAAAGAGAAGTTTGGGATTTATCTTTATCATTATTATCCGATTTTTTTTCGGTGTCAGATTTTTTATTGTCTTGTTTCTCCTTTTTTCTTTCCTTTGCTTTATTGTCAGGTTTTAAACTTTCTTTTTCTTCTTTTAAACTACTTTTGACTTTTGCATGTGAATGCGTCTGTTTTTTGGTTTTGGATTTTAACCTACTTGAATCTTCTGTTGATTTGATATCTGCGGATACAGGTTTTTTTGTTTTAGTTTTTTTTACTTTAATCTTCCGGGATCTGAATAATTTAACTTCGTCGTCTGTTAATCCGTAGTAGGTTGCCAGATCATAGGCAGTTTCATTATTTTGGAACATGATCTCCATATACGGGAACTGTTCTTTTACAACTTTCTTAGATGAATGGAGTTTTTCACCCATCTTCTCTGCTACCCTGTCCTTTAAATCCCTTTTGCCACGGCTTTTTGAGAGCATAGAAAAAATTGAAGAATTTGTAAACCTTGAAAATTTCCTATAAGTCTCTTCCTTTGATAGTGCAACACCTAGGCTCATGAGTTCATATGTATATTTCCAGTAGGTGTACGCACGTGTATTAAATGCCCTTCCTAGATAGATATCTGCTAATGAAATCATTTCATAGGCTTTCTGAAGTTCATTAATCTTTTCATATTCTTTGGGAATGTTCTCTGCTAAAAGTTCAAGTATGAAGGAAGGTTCGGCATCCACCTTCATCGCATCCTTTATTCTACGGGGGTTTTTGCTCTTAAGTACAGTTCTGACAGCATCGAAGATGTTAACTATATCATCCTTTTTTGACAAAAATTCAAGGTCTTCAGAGGTGATTTTATTCTTTCCACGGGCAATAACCTCTAGGTCATTTATTGCAGACCTTAAATCTCCATTGGATCTTTTGGCAAGATTTCTAACTACGTGTTCCTCAAATTCAACCCCCTCTTTAATACATATCTTCTTAAGAAGAGATACTATTGAATTTGTATGAACTTTTCGCAGGACTAGGGTGTTGCATTTTGGTTTAAGGCTTTTTAATCTTTTGCTGTAAGGATCGTTTGCCATCATAATAATGGGTTGGTGGCCCTCTTTTATGATCTTATTTATGGCCCTAGTACCTCCTCTGTCTTCAGTTCCATGAATTCCATCCACTTCGTCCAATATAATAAGTTTAAGCCCTTCACCGTACAGGGATTTTGATGCTGATGCCTCACCGATTGTGTTGGTAAGGATGTCGTAGGATCTTTTGTCACTTGCATTGAGTTCAATGTACTCTGAGAACTCATTAGCTGCCAAGTGGGCTAGGGTTGTTTTACCAGTACCGGGTGGACCTATAAGTAGCATACATTTTTGGGTGTTTCCCTTTAACCATTCATCTATCCATTCCAAAATGGCATCTTTAATCTTCACGTTTCCCAGAACATCGTCAAAGCTCTTGGGACTGTATTTTTCTGTCCACAACATTTAATCTGCCTTTGCATTTATTAAAAACTTGGTTAAAAGAGCTTCAAGTTGAATTCTAGGATTCGATCCTTCCCTTATCCTGTAATCTGTTTCTCCAATACTTTCAACCAATTTTATATAAATATCCTCCCTTATAGTGTCTTCTAAAGCCATTCTCGATACTTCCTGGTATATCTGAGTTACCATGTCCTCTCCACTCGTACCTTGTACAACCATAACTTCCCTCAAAAGTTCACGCGCACTCAGAAAATCGCCGTCTAATGCTTTGTTCACTATTTTCCTGACGTCTTTAGGTTTCGCCTTAGAAACAACATCGTGTATACTCTCTTCTGTTATTTCTTCATCCATCGATGCAGATGCTTGGAATATGTTTACAGCTCTCCTAAGATCACCCTCTGCAAAGTATACAATGCTCTCAATTGCACTTGTAGTTATGTTTAGATTTTCAGCTTCAGCAATGTACTCGAGCCTGCGTATTATATGATGACCCTTCACTGGAGTAAACCTGAATATTGCACATCTAGACTGTATCGGGTCGATTATTTTGGATGAGTAATTACATGATAGTATGAAGGAAGATGTTTTAGTGTACATTTCCATCTCTCTCCTAAGTGCATGTTGTGCATCTTTGGTCATGTTGTCGACTTCATCGAGGAAGATTATCCTAAATGGAGATCCAACAGCCTTTAAACGGCAAAAACTTTTTATATTATTCCTTACAGTATCAATACCTCTTGCATCGGAAGCATTTAGTTCTAGAAAGTTCTGTCTCCAATATTCACCTAGCATTTCTTTTGCCAGGGCTATTGCTGTAGTCGTTTTTCCAACTCCAGCGGGGCCTGTAAACATGAGATTAGGCATATTGCCCTCTTTAACGTATCTTTTAAGTCTTGAAATTGTATGATCTTGACCCACAACCTCATCTAAGGTTTTTGGTCTGTATTTTTCAACCCATGGTCCATTCATCCGTAATCACCAGTTTCATATTGAATACCATGATTATTAACTTTAATCCGATATGAAAAGTTCCAATAATATTGAGACTTGTAAAAATAGAAAAAAAATAAATAATAAAAAAGAGCTTAGTAAATAGAGTTTGTAGGCAGGATGTTGTGATTCATGATTATTTAAATAATTCTACCATTTCTGGATGCATTTTATCTGTGATACCCAGTTTTTGCATTATAGGTCCATAAGAATCGGCGATAATCTTAAATTCTGGTCTTACCATTCCTCTGAAAGCACCATAACCCATAACTTTTCCGTAGTTTTCTGTTACAACATCTATGATTTTGGTGAAGTCTTCAGTAAATTGAGATTCTCTTTCTTCAAGAGGAATTTTATTAGCATTTTCCCTTATCTTGTTGAAGTCAATTGTTGAGTTGCTTTTAACATTAACTCCATCAAGCAACTTTTTGCAATGTTCTAAAGGTAAAAATTTCTGTGTTAAACCTCGAGCCGGAGCAACTCCCATAATTTTACTAGCACCAATAGACATTGCACGGAATATAGCTTCATATATATCTAAAATGAGATCAGCACGTTCCTCTATGTTATCAGGCATTCCTATTACCTTTTTAATCTCTGGAAATGCAATTGGGGGCTTTATAACAGGAATTGTCTTTCCTGTTTTGATTTGTGTTTTTAATTCTTCTTTTACTCGAAAAGTTTCAGTACTATTTCCTACTTTAACAGGTTCTATCTCAACTTTAGCCTCCGATACCTCGAGTTCTGCTTCTGAATTCTCTACAATTTCATTAACAGATATTAATGGTTCATTATTTACTTCAGAAATAGATTTAGGTTCATTAAATTCATCAATTTCAATTTTTTGAGATTCTTTTGTATCTGTGCTCAGTTCTACAGGTTCTTCATCCACAAGTACATTTTTAACCTTTAATGGTTCTTGGATTTTTTCTTCTGGTTTAACTACTACTTTTAGATCCTTGGTTAGTTTTTTGATCTTTTCTGCTGCCCTTTTAGATGATACCATAATCAATCCGACATTGGCACGATTTTTCATCAGGACTACGAAGTGCACATTTCCAAGATCAAGGAAGAATGCTTTACCATTTTCAGATTCAACTAAAACTCTTTGGATATTCCCTTGATTAGAGGCGCTGAGTAATCTTTTTGATGAACTGGTTATAACATGAGCCATTGGACCAAATAGGCTTATATCAACGTCTTGAAGTATGTGCTGGCTGAGTACTTCTTCATTATTATCAACAATAAGGGCTCCTTCGACTCCTTCCACTTTACCAAGATCATTCACAATCCTTTCAAGTTCAACCTTCAATTTATTATCTTCCATGGAATCACTAGTTTTAGATAGTTAATTACAAAACTGATCTCAATATTCAATCTATTATGTTTATCGTTTTATAAGATCGAATTAATGAATATAAGTTTTATAATTGGAATAAATCTATATTATTAGCAAACCACTCTGAAAATTAATAATATTCAAAATAGAATTATTTCGGTCATAAATATTTTTAATTATGTAACAGTTAATTCATATGGATTATTTCAAAAAAAATTATGAATTGGGAATTTCTTCCCTATATCATATGCCTTTTAATAAGAATACCATCGCTGTCGTGAATATCCACTAAGAGGGGTGATTCTCCATTTATCATATGGGTTGCACATGATAAGCACGGATCGTATGCTCTTACTATCATTTCTAGCCTATTTTTAAGACCTTCTGATATTTCATCACCTTTTATCATGGCTTTGGCGGTTTCCCTTACACCTATATCCATGGAAAGGTTGTTTTGACCCGTTGCAACTATGAGGTTAGCCCTTTGAATAATTCCAGCACCATCTGTCTGATAGTCGTGGAATAACGTTCCTCTAGGTGCTTCTATTACTCCCACTCCCCTCATTGTTTTATCTGAATTTTTTGCATCTTCTATACTCATTAATGGTTCGTTTAATCCCGTTTTTATATCAGTACCAGTTATTGCGTCGTCTTCCAATAGTTCTACTGCTTTTTCAACAGAGTACATAAGTTCTATTAGTCGTGCATAGTGATAAAGAAGAGGATTTTGTGCGATACCATATTTATCTTTGTATTCTCCGTAAAGAGCGGAGGCCTTTTCGGTGGGAACGCTGTCTACTATATTAAGTCTTGCAAGGGGTCCAACACGGTAGTTACCTTCTGGGAATCCGACCTGTTTCATGAATGGGAATTTCATGTAGGACCAAGGTTGAACCTTTTCTTCTATATAGTCAAGATAATTTGCAGTATCAAATTCAGATATGGAGCTTCCATTCTTGTCTATCATTTTCATTGGTCCATCGTAGAATTCTAGTGCTCCACCATTGGTTAAACTTCCGAAAGAGGTTTCAATAGGACCTAATGCATCAATTGCATCTGCATATTGTTCAAAAAGTGGTTTTGCAACATCTAAACCTGATTCAACGAGTCCTATCCCTTCTTTTACTTTTGGTAGAAGTTCATCTCTCTCTTCTACACTGAGAGCCTTTGACTGACCTCCTGGTATTGATGTTACAGGGTGGATTGGTTTTCCTCCTACAACCGACGTTATTTCTTGACCTATTTTCCTAGTTTTAATGGCCATCTTGGCCAGGTCAGGATTTTTCTTGATGATTCCCACAACGTTCCTTTCAGCAGGGTCTGCATCAGGTCCTAGAACAAGATCTGGTGCTCCTAGGAAGTAGAAGTGAAGTGCATGTGAGTGTATGTATTGACCCAGTAGAGTTAACTCCCTCAATTTCTTGGCCGTTTCTGGGGGCTGTAAACCGAATACTGCATCAGTAGCCTTTGCAGATACGATATGATGTGCTGTTTGACAGACTCCACATATTCTGGGTGTAATTCTAGGCGCTTCTTCGATAGCAGCACCTTCTAGAAATTTTTCAAATCCTCTTATTTCCATTACATGGAAGTGGGCATCTGATACATTTCCAGCGTCGTCCATTTGAACGGTGATCTTTGCATGCCCTTCAATCCTTGATACTGGGCTTATTTCTAT
>PMMV01000102.1 GCA_003162115.1 Methanobacterium sp. | reverse complement strand
GCAAAAAAAGCAGATGCAACACTTTTTGGGGCTGTAACAACTGTACCAGGTCATAAAAGTGCAATAATAAGCTTACGAAAAGAATTAGATCTCTATGCTAATTTGAGACCGGTTAAATCATATCCTGGTATAAATAGTCATTTTGATGATCTAGATATTGTAATAGTAAGGGAAAATACTGAGGGTCTCTACTCGGGTATTGAAGAATACACAAAAGAAGGTGCAACAGCATTAAGGGTTGTTACAAGGTCGGCTTCAGAAAGAATATGTAGGTTTGCTTTTCAATATGCCAAAAAAACATGTCGAAATAAAGTAACAGCAGTTCATAAGGCCAACGTTTTAAAGAAGACCGACGGAATTTTCAGGGACTCATTTTTCAAAGTTAGTAAAGATTTTCCAGAATTAAATTCTGATGAAAAATACGTAGACCTTGCAGCAATGTTACTAATAACCAATCCAAATTATTTTGATGTGATGGTTACAACCAATCTATTTGGTGATATACTTTCTGATGAAGGGGCAGGACTGGTAGGGGGTCTTGGTATGGTACCATCTGCGAATATTGGGGACTATAATGCATTATTTGAACCTGTACATGGTTCTGCACCAGATATAGCTGGTCTTGAAATTTCAAATCCTTCAGCAATGATTTTATCAGCTGTAATGATGTTGGACTATCTAGGCGAACATGATGAAGCCAGAAAACTTGAAGGTGCGCTTCTTGATGTTATATGTGAAAGTAAAGTTTTAACTCCTGATCTTGGAGGATCATCAAAAACCATGGAAATGGCAGATGAAATCAGATACAAACTTTTGAAAAGTTGATAATTTATTTTTTAGGTTTTTAAATCTCAATTTTTTTTGATAAGATATTTTCAATTCAACGAGTTTGTATAGTAACTTTTATAAGGATTTCTATTCATAAACTATTCCATAGAATAGGTTGATATTGACAGCTTAGGCTGTTTTTAGGTCAATTTTTTGAATATGAATAGGTTACTTTAACGGTGACTTAACTTCAATAACCCTTTTAATTGCCTACAAATGCTGTTTTAAAAATTTTTATGATAATTTTTGGAGGTATATTTGTATGAAAACTACTATTAGTGTAATAAAGGCGGATGTCGGCAGTATAGCTGGACATGCAAAGACTCATGGTGCTTTGCTTGACAAATGTGATGAAATACTTTCTAAAGCAAAGGAAGAAGAACTTTTGGTGGATTATCATATCACCAACTGTGGTGATGACATTGACTTGATAATGACCCACAGAAACGGAGAAGAATATGAAGAAGTTCATGAACTGGCATGGAATGCATTTATAGAGGCTACAAAAATTGCAAAAAGCCTTAAACTTTATGGTGCAGGCCAAGATCTTCTTTCCGATACTTTCTCAGGTAACATTAAAGGAATGGGTCCCGGATGTGCTGAGATGGAATTTAAAGAAAGACCTTCAGATCCAGTTATAGTCTTTTGCTGTGATAAAACAGAACCCGGAGCATTTAACATGCCCATATTTAGAATGTTTGCAGATCCATTTAACACAGCTGGACTTGTTATAGACCCTTCACTCCACGGAGGATATGATTTCGAGATATTTGATGTTATTGAGCACAGAAAAGTTACAATGTCATGTCCTGACGAGATGTACGATGCACTTGCACTACTAGGCTCAACCGGCAGATATGTAATAAAACATGTTACTAGGAGGAGTGACAATGAAATAGCTGCTTCAATAAGCACGGAAAGACTAAATCTGATGGCTGGCAAGTACATTGGAAAGGATGACCCAGTTGCTATAGTAAGGTCACAATCAGGATTTCCTGCAGCGGGAGAAGTTGTAGAACCTTTTGCATTCCCGCACCTTGTAAGCGGATGGATGAGAGGCTCTCATAACGGACCATTAATGCCTGTTGCTCAAAGAAACGCCATTCCGGTAAGATTTGACGGACCTCCAAGGGTAATTGCTCTTGGATTCCAGATAAATAACTCAGAACTCATTGGACCACTAGACTTGTTCGATGATCCTTCATTTGACAGGACAAGGAACTTAGCATCCGAAATCGCTGAGTACATGAGAAGACATGGACCATTCGAGCCACACAGGTTACCTCAAGATGAGATGGAATACACTAGTCTCCCTGGTGTTTTAAAAATGCTCGAAGGTAGAATGAAAGACATGGATTAAATTTAATCCATAATCTTTAATTTTTTAAGTTAAGATCTTATTTCTTTTAATGAATTTAGTTTTATGCAACTCCTTATCTGCTATTTTGGTACTACTTAATAATATTTTAAAGTTTTACAAATCCAATAAGGAATATCAAGCACGTGATCAACCTTATCAATCACTACACCATCGCTTGTTGCAACTAATCCTTCATAGTCCTTTGAGAGTTTAACAAGTTCAAAATCAACATTCTTATTAGTTACTGCAGTTCCATTGAGTCCGTTGGTTTTAATTAGATTATCTGTATGCCTTGCAAGTTCACCGCTTTTACTCACCTGACTATCGTATAAAAAGTAAATACTAGCCGGGTTATGTTTATATAAAAATTTTATAATATAATTTAAAGCAGTATTAGTGGATGTGGAGGTTTTATACTTACCAAAAACTGCTTTAATGTCCCTTAAAATACCATCATCGCACATTATAAGCGAACCAAATTCTTGGTTGCAGATGGTCTCAACAGATATTAGGACGTTATAACCATCTATAAAAATAGTTTTATCATCTATATTGTTGATATCAATGATTTTAACAAATCGATCCCTGGATTTTTCATTAGAAAAAACTTTTCTGACCAAGTAGTTGCGTCCATTCTTGTTTAAAAGATATTTGTTTGCAACTAAATTTAAGGCAACCTTCTTTCTGTATCCCCGGTTTAAAAGAAATTTTAGGTCGTATGCTGCATCTTTCAAAGTATTTTTAAGGTCTTTAGATGGCATTTTTTTATTTAAAACTTGATTTTATATAATAATAGATTATCCCTTCCGCTTGGCTACTATTATAGGGACACGATCCGAGGCATTCTCAGCACGGTCAGCTATGTTTCCTAGCCTTAAAACAGTACTTTTTAGTTCTATTTGAGTAAGAATGTTGATTTCCTGGTTTTTATAGCTTATAAATAATCTTTTAAGTATCTTTCTTTCAATCTTATCAACTGTATCCTCTAATTTCTCTACTTCATGGGCCTTTGTTAGTGCTTTACCAAGATCCTCATCCAAGAGTTCGATACATTTTTTTAGGGCTGTGACAGTTTCATTTATAGATCTCATAAGATCTAAAAAGTCTTCCTCATATCCTGAAGGAAAATTGATCCTGCTCAGGCATATTCCATAGGCAGTTTCTTGGATTATGTCAGCCACACTGTCAACTTCTTCTGCTAAAATTATCCTGTCTTCTCGATCAAATGGTAGAAATGCTCCTTTGAAGAATTCAATCTCCATTTTTCTCCGAATATCATCCGCATCATGTTCAATTTTGGATATCTCTTCCACTTTTTTGTCGATGAATTCAAAATCGTTTTTATAAAAGTATTCCATGAGTAAATTAAGTTGGTGCATACATTCGTAAACTAGTTCTACATGTTTCTTTGAGTATTGTTCAACTACCGACTCTCTTTTGAATAAGTTTCTCATTTTATCCCCAGTTTTTACTATTTAGAATCAAATTCATGGTTAAATCTTTCCTAAACACTATCTTATATAAGTTCATGCAGTAGGCGTATTGCATCTAATAGTCCGTGTGCATATGTAATGCAACCGAATGAGGTCAAATAATCCTTTTTTTCAAGATAATAGTCTGTGTCTTTCCTGTAATTTATAGCCATTTCAACAACTCGGCCTTCTTCTTCATCAATTTTTATTGATTCTATTTCTTTTATATTTTTTGCAAAGAGCTCAATATCCTTTTCAATTCTTTCAACAGCTTCCATTTTATCATCTCCCATCAGTTTAAATTATCTTTTAAACTTATTGTAATTAGTAAATATTTATCAAATTTAAATCAAACCAATAACAATATTATACCTATAATTTTTATTAAATCTCACAAAATAGAAGCAAGTATTATAAATATTCAAATTAATTCCATAAAAAAGGTTTAAAGACCTTTAAGTTCCTTATATGAATGGTAAACACGTTGGAATACAGTTATGTATCCAAGAATCATTATAAGAACAATGGCTATTCCCAATGGGTTCATATTAAAGAGCTCCAGGCTCGTGAAATAACTTAAAAATGCCCCAATCATAATTATAACTAAACGTTCAGCACGTTCAGCAATACCAACATTGCATTCTATACCTTCTGATTCAGCTCTGGCCCTCACATAACTAACTGTTAAAGATGCATGAAGAGCAAGAATACCAAAGATCCAATTCACATATCCGCCGTAAATTATTCCTATTATTATAAACGCATCTCCAAATCTGTCTGCAGTGGAGTCCAGTATTCCACCAAACTTGGTTGTCTGATAGTTATTTCTTGCTACTGCTCCATCTAACATGTCTACAAATCCACTCAACGCTATTAAAAGTCCACCAGTAAGCAGACTGCCAGTTGCAAACATATATGCAGATAAAAGACTAACAAGTAAACCTAGTATGGTCAGAATGTTTGGATTCACGCGGATTCTCTTGGCTAAGGGATCCAGAAACATTTTAACTTGTGGTCTGAGTCGGTTCAGCATAAAATTAATATGAATATCAATGGATATATACTTTGGATAGAAGAAGATGGGGGTTGATTAATTTAATGAAGATCATTAAAATAGATGGAACAAATCCAGAACCTGATAAAATAGAAATTGTCCGTAGGGCCATGAAGATGGGTTCTATTATAGTTTATCCTACTGATACAGTTTATGGAATAGGGGCCAATATATTCGATGAAAAAGCAATTTTAAAAGTTTATTCTATAAAAAAAAGGTCAAGAACAAAGCCTTTATCGATTTGTCTTTCCAAAATTGAGGATATAAAAAAGGTTGCATTGATGGATATTAAAACTGAAAATATAATCAGGAAAATTTTACCAGGACCTTACACATTAATTTTAAAGAAAAATGACAAAATATCTTCGCTTTTAACCGCTGGTTCTGACAGAATAGGACTCAGAATTCCAGATAATAAAGTATGTAGGGATCTTACAAGGGACTTTCCTATTACCAGTACAAGTGCCAACCTGTCGGGACATGATATTCCAGAATCTGCGGAAGAAGTATTAGAGCAATTAGGGACATCTATTGATATAATGATGGATACAGGTGTATATGAACATGCAGTTCCCTCTACAGTAATTGATATGACGGTTTATCCTCCTGAAGTGATGCGTGAAGGGGCAGGAAACAATCATCTTATTAAATCGATAATTAATGATTTTTAATAGAATTTTATTTCTTATAATGGTACAATGTTTACCTGATCTAAAGAAGTTATATTCCTTTAAGGAAATTGTTCTGTGAGCCTGCAAACCTATTTCTATTATTAAATCCAATTAAAAAATATAATCTATTTAGAAATTAATTTGAATTCTAGCGTTAAATAGGTCTAATGTGGAATTGAGAGGAATGTAAAAGTTTGGGTTTTTAATTTATAATTATTAATCGATTTGGAGATTATGATGAAGGTTTTATCAGACATGGATGAAAATACAAAGATACCCACAGAGTCCCCCATTGATATGATTATGGGTGGAGGTGTCGAAAAAGGTTGTTTAACTCAGTTTTACGGGCCTCCTGGGTCTGGAAAAACTAACATAGCTTTGCAATTACTTGTTTGTTGTGCTAAAAAGGGAAATAAAGCTATATTTGTAGATACAGAAGGTGGATTGTCTATAGAAAGGGTGAAACAAATTTCTAACAACAAATTTGACAGTTTTGCAAATAACATAATTATATTCGAACCAACCAGCTTTAACGAACAGATGGAAGTTTTAAAAAGAATTGAAAATCTTTTAGATTCCAAGAGTGAGACTGTTGAGCTTATTATATTGGATTCAGCAGTTGCACTCTACAGACTCAAGGAGGGTGATTCCACTCAGACAAACAGGGAACTTGGAAAGCAGATGGCATTATTATCGAGAATAGCCAGAAATCACAATATAGCAGTGGTTATAACCAATCATATATATTCAGTTTTTGATGGGGATGGAGTTATAGAGCCTGTTGGTGGCACCATCCTTAAATACTGGAGCAAGATTGTTGTCGAACTTGCCCGAGCCAACGGCCTTGGAGAAAGGTCGGCAGTATTAAAAAGACATAGAAGTAGACCTGAAGGTTTAAGAACTCATTTCAGGATTGTTGATCATGGAATTGAATAAATAAATCAAACGTAATGTTTAAACGTTGGGTTGATTTTGCGACTTTCCATCAACTTTGCAAATAATTTATTAGATATTCCAATTATAATTTTATCTTCCGTTATTAAATGATTGACAGGTTATTAAATAATTTATTTTTTTATAGCTTAAGAAAATTATGTCAGTATATTTTATATTGGTTGATTAACAAAAATATAATAGAATTTGATATTAAAATTTATTGTATTACATATTTGGGAGGAATTATGAAGTTGATCTTGATAAATCCTCTTAAAGTCNNCTCAAAATATACTAAAAAAAGATAGAACAAATGGAATGGATATTTAGAGAATTTTAATTAGATTCTTATTATATCAGCTTTTTTAAATAAATTTCCAAAAAAAGTGTTGTGAGATAGCATGATTTCACCAAAAAAATATGCAAAACCTGCAAGAATAATACCAAAGGGCTATAAAACCGCTAATGAGTTCTTTGATTTTGTCTTCAACGATAAAGACATGATCTGGATGGGTCAGAACACTAATCATCTTCACGATGAGAATCAGATTATGGATTCAATGATTCAGAGCATCAAAAAACGTGATTATAATAAATATCCGCCACCAGAAGGCTTTCCAGAACTTAAAGAGCTTATATTAAAAGATTTAGGGCTACAAAATGAGTTTGAAATCCTAATTACAGCGGGGGGTACTGAATCTCTTTATCTTTGCACTAATGATATTCTATCGCCTGAGAACAATACTATAACATGCGATCCGGGTTATTTAATTATAGATAACTTTGCAAGCCGCTTTGGAGACCATGTCAAATCTGTACCCATCTACAATGCAGAGTGTGGTTACAAACTCACACCAGAACTTGTAAGGGAGAACATGGATAATAACACCAAGCTTGTATCTCTAATAGATCCTCTTAATCCCCTTGGATCATCATATACCAAGGCAGAATTAAAGGATTTTGCTGATATTGCTAACGACAATGATATTTACCTTCTCCATGACATTACATATCGTGATTTTGCCAGGGATCATCAACTCATGGCAAAATTTGCTCCAGAACACACTGTAACAGTTTACAGTTTTTCAAAGATATATGGAATGGCGGGGATGAGGATTGGTTCGGTTATAGGTGTGCCGGATGTTATAAAATCCATCAAAGCTATAGTAATAAACGATCTTGGAACCAATGTTGTATCTCAGAGAGGGGCCATAGCAGCACTTAAATCCAAAAAAGAATGGTTGAGTCGTATCAAAAACACTACAAGATCCAATCAAGATATAATCAAAAAGGCAGTAGATAAGGTTGAAGGTGCATTCATACCAGTGTTCCCGTCTGAGGGTAATATGCTTGCAATAGACCTTAATAATACTGGTGTATCACCTCTGGAGATTTCAGAGTACCTGCTTGACAGGAAGGTATTTACTAGGGAAGGATCCTATACAAGCAAACTCTTTGGACACAGATATCTTCGTGTGAGCTTTTCAATACCACCAGAACATGTTGAATATTTTGTTGAAATCTTCCTCAAAGGCATGAAGGTTCTTATGGGTTCTAAATAATTTTTTTTTTATTTGCTTTTAATGTATATATTTTGTCTTAAAATTTCTTGATAAAATAAAATTTGAAAATTGAAATAAAAATAGATTATTAATTTTCAAGAATTTAATTATATGCCTCTATCTCTTAGAATTGATATAACAAGGAAAATAGCTAAAATTGCACTTATAACAAATCCTAAAACCCCTAAATATGGAAATTTAATCATTAAAATTCCATTGTCGGTTGTCATGATCATAGATGAACCTATAAGCAGAGCTGAAAGTATTAATGCAACCGATAATTTGTTGGTAATCCTTTCCAAACCTTCATGTTCAACTTTTATCCGTATATCTCCTTCTTCAAGTTTGTACAGAGTTTTGTTAAGTGTTAATGGTACGCTCTTCAAAATATGTTCCATCTCAATAATATTTTTCTTTACGTAGTCAATAAAGTTTAGAGGAGTAAGTTTTTTTCTTATTACCTGTTTAATAATAGGTTTGCAAACTAAGACCGCATTGAAGGTTGGATCTAGTTTTTCTCCTGTTTCTTCAACCATTCCAATACCTCTAGCTAGCAGAACAAATTCTCTAGGCATCGAAACATTGTATTTTCTCATAAGATGGATCAAATCGTTCATTCCCCCATGAACTTCATTCAATTCAGTTCCATAGTACTTGTACATCATATCAGTTAGGTCATACTTCAAAGATTTTGTATCTACTTGTTCATCTATCATATTCATGTAGGTTAATTGGCTGATCATCCCATTAACATTGTTATCAATGAAATAAATGATTAATTCTGCTAGGTTCTGCTTGAATTTGTCATCTAAAACTCCCATCATTCCGAAGTCAATGTAACATATTACATTATTGTCTAAGATGTAAATGTTTGATGGATGAGGGTCGGCATGAAAAAATCCATATTCTATAACCTGCTTAAAATATGATACTGCTCCACGTTCCGCAATCAACTTTAGATCAAATCCTTCTGCTTCAGTAACATCAGAAATCTTCTTTCCAACAATTAGTTCCATTGTAATCACTTTTAATGTGGATAAATCGCTGTAGATTTTAGGAACATGAACGGTGTCATCTTCCCTGAAGTTGTAGCTGAACCTTTTTTGGTTTATTGCTTCATTTCCATAATCAATTTCTTTCAAAATTGAACGTTTAAATTCCTCAACAATAGCTGGAACATTGTATATTTTAAATTGGGGAACATAAATATCGAGTCTTTTTGCTAAAAACTGCATTATAGAAATATCACTTCTAATGAAATCTTCTACACCAGGTTTTTGAACTTTAACAGCTACTTTTCCCCCTGTTTTAAGCACGGCACTGTGAACTTGGCCTATAGATGCAGATCCTAAAGGGTTTTCATCGAAATTACTAAAAATTCCCTCAAGTGGTGATCCCAGTTCCTTTTCAATGACACCTCGAATAACAGTAAATTCAATGGGTGGATTATCATCCTGTAATTTGGTAAACTCACTGGCTATTTTTCTTCCAACGAGATCAGGACGTGTACTTAGTGTCTGACCTAATTTAATAAAGGTAGGGCCCAATTCCTGTAAAACAAGTCTCAATCTCTTTGGTGTAGTTTCATCCAATTCTTCCAGTGTTTCATAATCATAGGATGGGCCAATGAATGGGATTTTATGTTTCAGTTTTATTTTTTCTATCAGGTAACCAAATTCATACTTGGATAGAACTTTAATAATTTCTTGTAGTCTCTTGAGGTTTTTTTTATCTTTGTTTCCCATGAAAATACACCTTGAATCAATAGAATTAAATTATGATTAAAAAAAGATTACACTCAGACATTATTTAGTCTTATTGATTTTTAAGGTCAATAAAAATAGTTTATATTAATATAAATTTGTATGTTTATTTTTGTTTTAGATTGAAACCAAAAAAAGTAGAATCCAGATTAAAAGAAGAAAAAACATTCAACTTTCCAAATAGTAATACTCTCCTTTTTCCTTCTGTTCCCTGTCAAGGTAGCTTCCAAGCTTGTTAACACGAGGTCTTTTAGTTTCTTTGTCTCTTCGGAAGGTGATTCCAACAGAAGAAAGGAAACTATTCATTGCAAATCTTAGGTTCATTGGACTTGAAGCATGTCCCTTTACACCGGGTTCGCCATTAAAGACCATTGCACGATCAGAAATATAATCTATAAACACAATATCGTGGTCTATGATAATTGCTGCAGCGTTACGACTTTCAACAACCCTTTTAATAGCTTTAGCAGCTTTTAACCTTTGCTCAACATCTAAAAATGCTGTTGGTTCGTCAAAGAGGTATATTTCAGATTCTCTTGATAATGTAACCGCTACTGAAAGCCTCTGAAGTTCCCCTCCACTAAGTTCATCCACTTCCTTGTCAAGTAAAGCCTCTAATGAGAAAGGTTTTAGTATTTCAGTTTTGAACATATTGGTGCCATACGTTGGTGATGTTGTTATGAGTAGTTCTTGTACAGTTCCATCAAAGTCTGATACAAGGTATTGTGGTTTATAAGCTATGGATACATTCTTATTGATTTTGCCTTTATCAGGTTTGGTAACTCCTGCGAGTATCTTTGCATATGTAGTTTTACCAATACCGTTGGGTCCAAAAGCTGTGATAATTTCATCATGCTGTATTTGACCTTCNNTGGTGCAGGAGGTTTCACATCAAATACAATGGGTTGCTTTCTGAATCTAACATTTTCCTCTCTTAGAAAACCGTTTATATACGTATTAATACCGACTCGAACTCCTCTCATATGTGAAACAACACCATAAGCTCCGGGTTCGCCGAATAAAATATGAACATAATCAGATATAGCATCTAATGCTGCGAGATCGTGTTCTATTACCATTACAGATTTTCCTGCTTCGGCAAGATTTCTTATAACTTTAACCGCATTTAAACGCTGTCTTACATCAAGCCAAGATGTTGGTTCATCAAAGTAATAGAAATCAGCTTCTCTAAGGGCTGCTGCAGCAATTGCAACCCTTTGAAGTTCTCCTCCGCTTAATTTCGAAACATCCCGACCAAGAATGGACCTCAATTCAAGGTAGTCCATTACATCCTCCATTACACCTCTTTCATCTACGCTTTCCATTAACTTTTGAACGTTTCCCTTAACGAATTTAGGAAGTAAATCAACCATTTGTGGTTTATGAACCACCTTCAGCTCGCCCTCTGAAAGTTTTTTGAAGTATAATTGTAGCTGAGAACCTTTAAAGTAGCTCACAATTTCTTCCCAAGAAACTTCTTCATCGTATTTTCCAAGATTTGGCTTCAGTTCTCCTGAAAGCATCCTGATAATGGTAGATTTGCCTATACCATTAGGTCCCAGTATTCCAACAACCGATCCTTCCCTAATGTTCGGCAAGCCAAAGAGTTCGAACATGTTCTGCCCATATCGGTGAATTGGATCTTCAAGGGCTTCTGGTAGGTTTATAATACTTACAGCATTGAAGGGACATCTGTTTGTGCATATACCACATCCTGAACAAAGTTCCTCTGAAAGTATTGGTTTTTTTGTTTTTTTATCTATTACGATAGTGTCTTCTTCCATTCTAACGCCGGGACAATATTCAATACAGACATAGTTACATTTTTTGGGCTGGCATCGATCATGGTCTAATATGGATATTCTCGTCAAATTAATCACCATATAAAATAAGTTTAAATTTTTTAATTTAATTTAGATTATATTGTTATTATTAGCTGTTTGGTATAAAATTTATGTTAATCAAAAGTAGAAATTATTTAAAAAAATAATTCTAACAAAAATTTAGACATACCTTTGATCATTTCAATAAAGAATTAAAATAAAATAAAAAAAAGAAAATAGAATTAGACTGCTTTAAGAGCCAATTCTATATCTGATGCTTTAACGGTTTTCCTTCCTGCGTGCTTTGCAAGTTTAACAGCTTCTATAGCTATCATTTCACCTTTCTCTTCAAGCACTTTGGCTAACTCGTCTCTTGCTTCGTCGCTTATTCTCTGGGCACCAGCATTTTTTATGATTCTTCCTACTGGAGCAACTGGTAATTCAGTCATTTATACCACCTCGTTCATTTATTAGGACTCCATAGTATTTAAGTTTGTTGTTTATATCTGTATTGATAACCCTTACAGCTATTCTGTCTTCTTCAAAAACCTTTACAACATATCTGTCATTTATGTGTTTTCGATTTCGTATATCATAATTAAAACTTTACTTCAGCTTACTATAAAATCTATGAAATCCTCCAAATACTTTAAATAAAAATTATGGGTTTTTAACATTGAATAAAAAAAAAAGTAATAAATTTTCATAAAAATAAAGATAAAATAATATAAAAATAATATAACAAACAAAAGATTCTAAACAGTTTAAAATCCACATTCAAAATCAAGAAAGAAAATTTTTTTTACATAATTAATTGAATTTTAAAGACATTAGGAGGATAAAATATGGTTATTAAGATAACTAGCAAGGTATTTAATGAAGGAGAAATCATTCATGACCGTTATGCATGTAGAGGCGTTAATGTTTCACCTCCCCTCGAATGGGAACAAGTACAAGGAACAATTAAATATGCAATTATTTGTGAGGATCCTGATGCTCCTTCGGGTACATGGACGCACTGGATAATATTTAACTTACCCAATAATACAACAAGTCTTTCTGAATGGGTTATGGAACGTGAAGAAATTGATAACGGTACAAAACAGGGATTCAATGACTTTGGAACCATAGGTTATAGAGGTCCTTGCCCGCCTGGAGGCACCCACCGGTACTACTTCAAAATATATGCACTTGATACAGTAATTCAACTACCTGCAAAGATCAACAAAGAAGATCTTATAAAAGCTATGGAGGGTCACATACTAGATGAAGGCCATCTAATGGGCCGTTATACACGATAACTCTAGAAAATAAACAAATTCTAATAATCTTAAATAAATTTGGATGATTTAAATAAAATCGATTTAAATTTTATGGTTAATGTGATAAAATTCTTTTTACTGGAGAAACAATGAAACTAGAAGTTAATTACATGGTGAAAACACTGAAAACCATTTTGGAACCTATGATAGAAGAAGGATATTTTGAATATTCAAACATTGATCTTACAGAAGAGCTTGGATTTTCCATTAAAAAGGTTATATACAATGACAAGACAAGAAATCTTATTATAATAACACCTGACAGACTTGAAAAATCGTCTGTAATTGGTAAGGGTGGTTGGGTGGTTGGAAGGCTCTGTGAAGAGCTTAATATTAACTCAATTCATGTTGATGATTATTCAGATATAATTATCAGAATTTATAGAATGGATCTTGCGATTAAAAAACTTGAAAATATTGTTCAATCAATTGAAACTGATATAAGCTTACCGCTAAGAAATTTACAGGATTTATTAAGACTACGAGTAGATACTCTTGGAAAATTTAATTTCTTAATAGATTATGGATCTGAATTAGAATTATTAAAAAACAAAAAATCATTAAAAAACGATCAACTGACAAAAGAAAATATATCTGATAATAAAGCTATTATTGCACTTTCTGGTGGAGTAGATAGTAGCTTTTCACTTATTATTGCAAAGTTGATGGGTTTTAATCCATTAGCTGTTACAGTTGATCCTGGAAACATAGTGCTACCTTCATACTTTAAAAATAATGTTGAAAACCTATCCAAGAGCCTTGAAGTTCCCCATGAATACATAGAAGTTGATATGAGTTCAGTTGTGAAAGAAGCAATCGAAGGTAGGATTCATCCTTGTGGTAGATGTTCAAAATCAATTGAAAATGCTCTTTTAAAATATGCAAAAAAATCAGAAATTCCCTTTCTCATCTTTGGAGATTTTCTTGCCACAGGATCACAATCCATTGTATCTATGAATGGATTTTGGAGGATTAACTTGCCAGCAATGCTTTCTGCTACCAAGGGAGAAACTAAATCCTTAGCTTCCTACTTTGATATTAAAAGTAGGGGCGGATATGGATGTCCACTAATAAACGAGGTTCACAAGATGCATCCTCATATGCGCAGATATTCTATACAAAGAATCCTAAGGGAAACCAGGGCGGGTGTTTTAGAGCCGGGTCAAGCTCTGAATTTGATTACAAGAACTTTATAATCTTTATAAAGATTATTCCATTCCTCTATTAACCAATTCCATTATACCGTATATAATGAGTAAAATTCCTAGTAACCAAGGTAATACAACTGGTGCTACTATAAATATTATACCCACTATTATGGCAATTATACCCATTATTTCGCGTCTAGTGTTTGAGTTCATGTTCTATATTATGTAAAAGCGACTATATAATTTTAATGAAAAAATCATTAAAACACCATATTAAAATTTAATTTCTAATAGTAAGGGATTAGAATGTTTTAAATTTAGATCATAAAAACCGTTTTTGTTACTATAAATTATTATTTTAATAAATTATGATATTTGAGAGACAACAAAAAATTAAATTATTTCAAAAAAGTACAAAATGCGTTTAATTACGTGCACCCTTAATAAATTCTTTTAAACTCAAAATTGATTCCTTAACTGCATTAGGGGAGGGTCCTCCTTTAACATTCCTTGTTTTAATAATTTCGTAGGGATTCAAAGCATTTTCAACCAGTTCAGGTTTTATTTTAAGGGGTGATCCATTAATATCCACTGCTATTTTGTCTAAAAATTTTGAATCAATATTTTCTGGACGAATTCCTTGATCAATTGCTTCTGTAACTGTTCTACCAACAATCTGATGAGCAATTCTGAATGGAAGATTTTTTTCACGGACAATCAAATCTGCAAGTTCGGTTGCAGTTGAAAAATTAGCCATTGCAAGTTCCATCCCCCTTTCAGTGTTGAAACTTACAGTTGAAAGCATGTTACTTGTGATATTCAGCATGGAACGTGTAGTATCAACAGCATTCCATAGATGAGGTGTAACTTCCTGCAAGTCTCTGTTGTAGCTATGTGGCAGTGCCTTGAGGATGGTCAATATGGTTATGAGTTCCCCATATAATACAGCAGTTTTAGAACGAGAAATCTCAGCGACATCGGGATTCTTTTTCTGAGGCATAATTGATGAAGTTGAAGAGTATTCATCCGATATTTCAATCAAGCGGAATTCGTATGAGCTCCATATTATCAGTTCCTCGCTGATCTTGCTTAGATTTGATGCGAGCATTGCTAGAGCAAATACTGTTTCAGCCATGAAGTCCCTTGAGCTGACAGCATCTATGGAATTTTCCATAACTCTTCTAAAACCTAAAAGTTCAGCTGTTCGTTCACGATTAATTGGGAAACCTGTTCCGGTCATGGCAGCCGAACCAAGAGGACAGATGTCAACATGTTTCTTAGCATCTTGAATCCTTTCAAAGTCACGTTTTACTTCATTTGCATATGCCATGAGGTGATGTGCGAATGTGGTTGGTTGTGCGTGCTGAAGATGGGTGTAACCCACCATAACTGTTTCAAGATGATCGGATGCCATTTCAAGAATTATTTCAATAAAATTTAGAACATCTTTCTCTATCTCTTCAATTTCTTCCTTTAGAACAAGTCTAAGATCTGTTGCAACTTGATCATTTCTTGATTTGCCAGTGTGCATGAAACCTGCAACTTCCCCAATTTTCTGGGTTACGTAGTTCTCAAGTGCCATGTGTATATCTTCAACCGACGGATCTAGATTTAAAGCAATGATACCTTCAGATTTAAGCTCTTTAAGAGCATTTAAGATCTTATCAGCGTCAGCAGCTGCGATTATACCTTGCTCCTTTAGCATGGTTGTGTGAGCTATATTGCATCTTATATCCGCGTTGAAGATCCTCCTGTCAAATTCAAGAGAAGATGTGAATGATGCTGCATCTGCAGTCATCTTACCTTTAAGCCTTCCAGACCTTAGATTCAAAAAAAAATCACCTATTTTTTTTATTTATAATCTTGAAAAATTCCAAATAAAAGATAATTATTTATTTCTTTGATTCTTTACCCTTGAACTGGGTGTATCCACATTTTCCACACGCGTAACGGTCGCCATGGTCTGCCATGAAAACTCCGTGGGAACATCTAACACATTCTGGATTTTTCCTGATGATCTTATTATCTTTAACTTCGTAGAGTTCGAATTTTTTCATTGTAAACCCTCCTTATTCAGCTTCTTCCTTTTCTTCTTTAACTACTTCTTTGTTTTTTAATACAACATGTTCTCTTTCGATTTTAGCAAGGCTTTCCTCTGAATCGTAGAGTTTTGCATATCCATTAGCTTTACCCTCGCCATAAGATGGTTTGAGGTTGTGAACTACTAAAAGGTTTTTGTCAACATTTAAAGTTGCAACAAGCCTATTTTTAACGTCCAAGACCTTAGGGGTTGCATCACCCTGGTAAGTGCATTCAAAGCGTATTTCAGTTCTGTTTAAAAGCGGATTGTCTATTTTTTCATTTATAGTGATTTCCATATTATGCCTCCTCTAACTTTTTGATAAGGTCTTCAGCCTTTTCTTTTATTTTATCAACTTCACAAAGTACAACGCCTTCTCCAGGTTGCCCATAAAATATTATTGAACCAGGAGGGGCCATAACAATGCATGGAATTGCAGAGAGATCTTCCTCTCCATCAACAACAATCAACACGTTGTAACCAGCCTTTTCAACAAGACTGAATCCTTCCTTAATTGTTTTCCACAGCTGATCTGTTATGGTACCAGACGGGTTTTTTGTTTTTAATGTAACATTATCGTAACATATCTCATGATCAGAAGGTTGTCTTTCTATCATATTATCCACAATGCCCATATCTGGTATTATACCTTCATCTAGCATCTTACGGGTAGTTACATCGCCTATGGATATTATTAGACTTTTGTCTCCTTTGGAGTTTATTGGACCTTTTGCATGAGATATAGATGGATACAGAGTGCCAATTGGCTTTTTAAACTCCGATCTCATATCTTTTTTTAGTATTAACACTATCTTACCCTCAAAGCGTATTCTCCAGGGAGGGTTATATTGAGTTCCTTGGCAATATCTGATCTATCAGGATCAACAACGATTAAAAAGCCGCTCCAGTTTCTTGAAGAGGCAATGTTGCATATTGCACACCTATCCTCTTCCATGAGTCGGTGACATCTTGTGCATGCTTTTAAAACCATCTATTTTTTCCCCTTTGTAGTAGATTTTCCTTTTGTAGGTTTCTTTTTATTTTTTTCCTCGTCGATCCATTCGAATCTTCCAAGGCCGGGTTGTCTCATTGTAAGACCTATCTTGGTTTCCTTTGAAGATTTTCCTTTCAGGCTCAGTGCAACAATCCTTGCACGGACCTTGTTACCTTCTTCAAGGCTTTTTTTAGATTCTTTACCAATCAACGCCCCTCTCTTTCCATCGTAATTTATGTAGTCATCTGTAACTTGGGATACGTGTACAAGTCCGTCCATAGGCCCTATACGGATAAATGCTCCGAATTCGGTTATTTCTATGACTTCTCCTTCCACTATCTCATGTAGTTCTGGTTTAAAGAAAAGTGCTGTGAATAAGACGTCATGATATGCTGCGCCGTCACCCATTATGACCTTTCCAGTGCCTAATTCTTCTATTTCTTTTACTGTTACCATCAATCCAAGTTTTTTATCTATTTTTCCAACGTAGCTNNCTGCAACGTTTTCTAAAGGATCTTCAAACCGGCTTGGTGGGATTCTCACAGTGTCTTCTATTTTGGATACTAAATACAATCAAATCCCTCTACTTTGCTTTAATAAAGATTAAGCAAATATTTAATGTTTATTTTTTTAATGTTAATTTAATATGAACTTCATACTGTATGAACTTTTGTCAAGTAACAGTTTTCTGATCTTATTACATTTCATTGTACAATTCTTTTGAGTGTTTTATGGCTTCAAATGCTTTTTCTGCATTTTCCCATCCTAAAACCTTGGTTTTTTTGCCTTCGAGTTTCTTGTAGTCTGAGAAGAAATGTTCAATTTCATCTAAAAATTGTTTGGGTACGTGGCTGATGTCTTTGACATCTGTAAATCGAGGGTCGTTTACTGGAACTCCCAGTATTTTATCGTCGCTGTCTCCTCCGTCTATCATTCTCATAATTCCGATGGGCCTGGTTTCTATAACACAGCCGGGAAATGTGGCTTGGTCCATAATAACCAGTACGTCCATGGGATCTCCATCGTCCCAGAGTGTTTGAGGTATTATACCGTACTCAGCAGGATAATGGAATGGTGAGTACAGAACTCTGTCAAGAGCAAATGCTTCCATATCCTTGTCATATTCATACTTGTTCCTCGATCCTTTTGGAATTTCCACAACAGCGTATATTACTTCTGGATCCGATGGTCCAGTTGGTATATCCTTCCAGAGATTCATAATTTGTTCCTCCTGCAACCTTTAAGGTTGATCAAAAATTTAATTTTATAAGATTATTTATTAATCAAAATATAATTTGAATATTAGGATGATCAAGGGGTTAAATATCCGTCAACATCCAAATATCTTCGCTGACGTAGAAATACAACATTTATATCTTTTTCCCTTGCTTTAACCCTTAATTCACGGTCATTTGTACATAATATCCGTGATTTTCCCGATAATCTGAGAAGTGCGTCATCAACACTTTCATCAGGCTTAAGTTCCATTTTTAGAACTTCAATTGGGAAAGATGTAGCAATTTTGATGGCTATAGATGCGGCTATTCGATTTTTACCTTTAGATTTATTTTTTATATGATTGAGTTCTTTTAAAACAGCTATTGGAACTAATAGTCTGCATGATGGCAGGATCTGCTCAAGTTNNACATCATAAAAAATTTGCGTCTAAGACTGCCTCACAATTATTTGATGATACCATATCCAATTAACCTCCACCTAGCTCCTACACGCCTACTAAGGGCAACTCTCTGACCTTCTTCAGCACATACTGGTAGTTTGAGGTCGACTTCAACTTCATTTTTCCTTGCGCTGGTTACAGTACCTACAGATGTTGATGTTCCTATGTTTATCATTAGTAGTTCAGATGATTTTATTGGATCAACTTTACGTTCCTCTTTGGTACCTACAACCCTTTCAAGAAGATGAGTTTTCATTACGAAGCTGTGCATTATTGGTGGTAAGGTTCCTGGTTTTCCAGCTACTGATCCTGATAATGAATCTGCCTTAGTGAGTGCCGGGTCTAATTTTGTCCCAACACCAATTAAACCTCCTGGACCAATTTCATCAACAGATTCTCCTGCTGCTACAAGACCTGTAATTTCTGAGTGTAAACTCATCCATTCAAGTTTACCCTTGTTTTTGATCTGTATTCCTGGTTTAATTTCCAGTTCATCTCCTACTTTAAGTTTTCCTTGGACAAGTGATCCGCCTATTACCCCACCTTGGATATTTTCAGGACTTGATCCTGGTTTGTTTATATCAAATGATCTTGCAACAAACATCCTCGGAGTTTTTCTGAGGGATCTTCTAGGTGTTCTTATGTTTTCCTGTATAACTTCTATAAGAATGTCGATGTTAGCACCCTGTTGTGCTGAAACAGGTATTATAGGTGCTTCTTCTGCACAGGTTCCCTTGACAAATTCTTTTATTTCATTATAGCTTTCTATAGCCCTTTCCTTTGAAACGATGTCTATTTTATTCTGGACCACTATTACTTCCTTGACTCCTATAACATCCAGTGCCATAAGATGTTCTTTGGTTTGTGGTTGTGGACATGGTTCATTGGCAGCTATCACAAGAACAGCACCGTCCATTATGGCTGCGCCTGAAAGCATGGTAGCCATCAATGTTTCGTGTCCAGGTGAATCTACGAAGGATACCTTTCGAAGGGTACTGGTCTCTTCTCCACAGTGGTTGCACACAAGTGCTGTTGTGAAACATTGAGGAGCTGGACAAGATGTGCATCTACGGAAGGTTATATCAGCATAACCAAGCCTTATTGAGATACCTCTTTTTGTCTCTTCGCTGTGTGTGTCTGTCCATATGCCAGATAGGGCTTTTGTCAGAGTTGTTTTGCCGTGGTCAACGTGTCCCACAAGCCCTATGTTTATTTCAGACTGTACTTTCACGATATTACACCCGTAAGCTTTACTCCTCACTTTCTAAAATTTCTTTTATATCCTTTTCACCCTTTTGGGTAACAACAGTGTTGATCTGCACTATGTCGTTGGATACAGTATTTCCACGGACAGTTTTTCTTCTTCTCTGTCCATCTCGTATTGGTTTAAAGCCTATACCTCCGGCTAGAAGACTTTTTATCCTTCTTTGGCCGTCTACGTCCTTTTTCATAGGAAAACCATTTTTATCGCTTCCACCGGTTATTTTGAGTTTGTATCCAGCTAAACCAACAAGAGAAGCATTGAATTCCTCACCAATTATTAATCCAATGAGTTTTTTTGAATCTGCAGATTCTACTTCGACTTGGTGGCTCATTGCGCCTTCTGAAATAACTAATTTAAATGCCAATATATCTCCTCCATCTTACTCTGGTTCTTTATAATCTATATTATTTATCGTTTTCCATTGAGAAATCAATGATCATGGTTGATTCATTAAAGAATCATTAAAATATATCTAAATTTTATTCTAAATTAATCATGGACTTAATATTCTACCCTCATACCCCAAAGATCGTCTTTTTTCCTCTTTATTTTAACTAGTTCATCTAGTATTTGAAGTTCGTCCTCTGATAGTTTGGATTTAAGTTCTGATTCTAGGATCTTGTAGTGGCTTTCAGGTATGTCCACGTATAGGACATCTCCTTCTTCAAAGTCTTTCCCGAAAACAGCATCTTTTATTGCCATTGCAACCTGCTGTCCCTTGGATGTTGATGGTTTGTTGTCACCCTTATCCTGCATGCTCTCAATTTTACCCACTCTTTCACCAGTATCACGTATCAGGGTATAATCTTTTTTCACAGTTCCTCCAAGTACTTCTATACCGGCTATTGCGGGTTTACTGAACCGGAACACAAGTTTAGGAATGATTCTTATTTTTGCGGGACGTATTATAGCATCAATCCATTTTTTTCTCTTTCTCTCTTCAGCTGCTTCTGTCCAGTCTGCATAGTCTTCTGTGAGTTGGTAAATAACATCTGCAGAGAATAGTTTGACACCGGTGATTTTTATTTCCTCAGATGCAGATGGCAATATTTTAATATTGAATGCTATTATTACTCCGTATTCTGGATTGTCCTTCTGAACTATTGATGCATCAACAACGTCTCTTCTTGAAACGTCACCGATATCTGCAGCTCTTATAGGGACATCCATATCTTTCAACATGCTTACAAGTGCTTCAAGGGATCCTAACGTATCTGCCTTTACTATAACACCCATTTCATCGGTGTCTATTTTGATACTTTCAATTTCGTTAAGTACTTCTTCTTTGACACCCTCGAAATCTCCTCTAGCAACCCTTAGTGGAGAACCGGAGATAACATTTTCAATTTTTGGGGCTACAATTTTGATTCCTGCTGCTGCAACAACCTCATCAACCTTCTGAAAACGTTTTTTAGAATCTCTCATCTCCTCGAGGGGTCTGGGTTTTAATAATGATCTTATTTTTGTTGTTATAACATTTTCAAGGCTGGATAAAACTATAGTGTCATTTTTCCTGAGGATACCATCATATATAACAGCATCAACAGTTACACCAAGGCCTTTTTCCTCTTTAACTTCAAGTATTGTTCCTTTTGCGGGAGCATCTGGTTCTAGCTGTAGTTGTTCCTTTAAATACTGCTGAGCAAGTCCCATCAACATGGTAAGAAGTTCAGGTATTCCTTCACCAGTTTTTGCACTTATGGGGATGATGCTGATTTGTTTTGCGAAGTTCTCAACACGATCAAACCTCTCAGATTCAAAACCCTCTTCATGAAGTACGCCCACGAGTTCATAAATGCCTGAATCAAGCTTTTCTTGCACATTAGATGCCTGTTTTTTGTAGCTTTGAATGAATAATAAATCTTTATGAGTTTCCCAACCGTAAATTTTGTCAATCTTGCTTGCTGCAACAACGAAGGGAGTTTTAAAAGTTTTAAGTATATTAAGTGCCTCGTAGGTCTGAGGTTTGAATCCCTCTTTAATATCAACAATGAGTATTGCAAGATCTGCAAGTGCACCGCCTCTTTTACGGAGAGTTGTGAATGCTTCGTGACCTGGAGTGTCTATGAAGAATAGTCCGGGCATGGTTTCCCTAATGTCCAGCTTCTTCAGGAGGTCTCCACTTATGGTTTCAATAACTTCCATTGGTATTTCGGTTCCACCTATGTGTTGAGTTATACCTCCAGCTTCCTTTTGAGCCATAGCACCACCTCTTATATAATCCAGCAGAGTGGTTTTTCCATGGTCAACATGACCCAAAACAGACACTATGGGTGATCGAATCTTCAATTTTAACCTCCAAAGAAATTAAGAGCTTAAAAAAAATTAAGGCTCTATTTTTTTTATGGTTCTTCATATATCAGTTCTTCATCGGGCATTGAGTACTCACAGATCTCAGAGTTTTCGAAAAATAGTGATATTTCTCTTGCTGCTGAAGCAGCTGAATCTGATGCATGGATAATATTTCTTCCNNTGAAGAAAGGTTTTTCAGAGTGTTCTCCGTAATGCTTTTTGGCTAGGTTTGTGTCGATAAACATCATCTTCGCTGCCATGATTTTAAGACCGCGTTTTTCAAACTTGCCTAAAACCGTTCCAATGAGTCTTCTTTTGACTGCATCTGGTTTTAGCATTACAAAACTTCTCTGTTTCATTTTTTAACCCACTTAACTTTTCTTGGAACTCTTCCGAGTCCAATCTGGTTTTTCTCACATTTGCTGCTGCAGAAGAAATATACTGTACCATCCTTCTTGACGTACATCTTTCCTGTGCCTTCTTCAATTTCTTCTTTACAGAATGAACATGTTCTCATATTAAACACCTTTTAATTATGGGGTACGGATTTCCTTAGCTTCCCTTATTGTGTCCAGCAACATTAAAATGTCACCTTCCCGTATTGCTCCCATGACGTTTCTTGTGAGTATCCTTCCCTTGTCTCTTCCATCTAGTATTCTGCATTTAACCTGCATGACTTC
>PMMV01000085.1 GCA_003162115.1 Methanobacterium sp. | reverse complement strand
AAAGGAATAAGCAGCTTTAGATCAAAGAAAATAGCGGAACAAAAAAGTAAAGGAAGAAGGAAAGGTAGGGGTAGCATAAAAGGAGCTAAAGGAGCTCGTAACCCTAAGAAAAAAGCATGGATGACAACGATAAGGGCTCTCAGAACTGATTTGAAAGATATGAGGGAAAAGAGGGAAATTAATAAAACAACCTATCGTAAACTTTACAGAATGGCCAAAGGCGGAGCATTTAGGAGTAAATCTTACATGAAGACCTACGCCAGGGATCATGACTTGCTCAGATAAGACGGGGGAATAAAAATTGGCACACGGATCAAGATATAAACTCGCATTTAAAAGAAGAAGAGAAGGAAAAACAGACTACAGGGCAAGACTAAACCTTATAGGATTGGATAAGTCCAGGCTTGTTGTAAGGATTACCAACAAACACACCATAGCTCAGATAATTAATGTTAAAGTGAATGGAGATGAAACACTTGTTTCAGCACATTCAAATGAACTTAAAAATATGGGATGGCTTGGAAGCGGCAAAAACACTTCTGCAGCATATTTAACAGGATTTTTACTTGGTAAAAAGGCGCTTGAAGCAGGAATTACATATGCTGTACTGGACATAGGACTCAAATCCTCCACCAGGGGTGCAAGGATATTTGCAACACTCAAAGGAGCAGTAGATGCAGGACTTGAAGTACCATACAGCGATATAATCCTTCCTGCAGATGAAAGGATAAGGGGAGAACATGTTGCAGCATACGCTGAATCCCTAAGTGATGAAGAGGTGGAGAAACGATTTTCACAGTACATTAAGAATGGACTATCTCCAAAGGACCTCCCTGATCATTTTGATTCAATAAAACAGAAGATTGAGGAAGGGGTATAATGGCAAATAATTACACTAAGGAAGAATTCATACCTAAAACCCAACTTGGGCATAAGGTTAAAGAGGGCAAAATAACAGATATCGATGAGATATTCGAAAAAGGCCTTCCAATTATGGAACTGGGAATAGTAGACACACTGCTACCCGACCTTGAAGAAGAAGTCATGGATGTTAACCTCGTACAGAGGATGCACAAGTCAGGTCGAAAAGTTAACTTTCGAGTTATAGTAGCCGTTGGAAATAAAAATGGTTATGTAGGACTCGGACAGGGAAAAGCCAAAGAAGTAGGACCTGCAATAAGAAAAGCAGTTGATAACGCTAAATTTAACATCATAAAGGTTAGGAGAGGCTGTGGTGATTGGGGTTGTGTTTGTGGCAGGGAACATACTGTACCCTTCAAAGTAGAAGGTAAAAGGGGAAGTGTTCGCGTCACATTAATACCGGCACCTGGTGGAGTAGGTCTTGCAATTGGAAACGTAGGAAAAACCATCCTCGGACTTGCAGGTATCGATGATGTATGGTCCCAGACAATGGGACAAACACAAACAACCATAAACTTTGCAGGAGCAGTTTTTGAAGCATTAAAAGAACTGAGCAAAGTTAAAGCGACATCCAGGGACCTTAAAAATCTAGGATGTACAGTATAATCAAGGTGATAAAATGATCGCAGCAGTAAGAGTTAGGGGCAGAACCGGTGTAAAGAAGGGTATTCAAGACACCATGTCCATGTTGAAACTCACAAGAATTAACCACCTAATCCTCCTCCACGAAGATCCTAGTTACAAAGGAATGCTCGTGAAGGCAAAGGACTACATCACCTGGGGAGAAATTGACGTGGAAACTATCTCTCAAATTATAACCAAACGTGGAAAACTCTCAGGTAATGAAAAGGTTACAGAAGAATATATTAAAGAAAACACAGAATATGCTTCTATTGAAGAACTTGCAAAAGCAGTTTCATCCGGAGAAGCTAATGTTGAAGATGTGGGAATAAAACCAGTTTTCAGACTACATCCTCCAAGAAAAGGGTACGAAGCGACCAAAACAAGCTTCAAAGAAGGAGGAAGCCTGGGAAACAGGGAAGATATTAATGAACTTGTACTCAAGATGGTCTAAAAGAACCTTTATAAAAGGTTAACATAAATAGATCTTCTACTACAATTTGTTAAATATTATATTTCCAAAATTTTTTTACCAGACTTATACAAACAAATCTCATCAAGGTGATCTAATGATAAGAAAAACAAGGAAAGTATGCAAATTACGGGGCTCAAGAACAATGGCTGGTGGCTGTTCCAAGAACAACAGAGGAGCAGGTCATAGAGGTGGAAAAGGTATGGCCGGTGGGCACAAACACCACTGGACATGGATGGTTAAGTACGATCCTGACCACTTCGGAAAGTACGGTTTTAAAAGACCACAGGGAACTACCTATAAATTTAATCCTGTAAATGTAGATTTCCTCGATGAAAATTGTGATGCACTCGTTGCCAAAGGATTAGCAACTAAAGATAATGATAAAATAGTAATAGATGTAACAACTATAGGTTACAACAAAGTTCTAGGAAAGGGTAGATTAAGTAAAGCATTAACAATAAAATCCCCACAGTTCTCCCAATCAGCTCTTAAAAAGATTGAAGAAGCTGGAGGAGAAGCAATAACCCTTTAATTTGAATTTTTTTAGATTATAATTCTGGGCAAGGAGTTGAAGGATATTCCGTTGAAAGATATTATACAACCAATTTTCTCATTGTTACCCCAAGTAGGTTCACCATCCTACAGGGTACCATTCAAGGAGAAGCTCAAATGGACAGGCGTGATCCTGATTCTGTATTTCGTATTAACTCAGGTTGCACTTTTTGGACTTAGTCCACAGGCAGTTGACCAGTTTGCATCACTGAGAGCAGTTCTGGCAGGTAACTTTGGTTCCATAATAACCTTGGGTATAGGACCTATTGTATCGGCTTCCATTATACTGCAGCTTCTAGTTGGGGGTAAGATCATCAATCTTGACCTTTCAAGACCCGAGGATAAAGCATTTTTCCAGGGAACCCAGAAACTCCTTGCAATTATATTCACACTGTTCGAGGCATCAGTACTCGTACTTACAGGGGCATTACCACCAGCACCAGGATTTGGAGCATGGATCCTGATTCTACAGATAACCATAGGAGGAATACTCATCATATTCCTCGATGAAGTTGTTTCAAAATGGGGATTTGGTAGCGGTGTTGGACTATTCATTGCAGCCGGTGTTGCAGAACAGATAGTAGTAGGTTCATTAAACCCATTAACAGCTCCAGGATCACAGGGTCCTGCAGGTGCTATACCTGCATTCATATATTCTTTAACATTAGGACAACCAGGATTCTACTTGCTCTTACCAGTACTTGCTACTATAGTGGTTTTCCTGGTAGTTGTATATGCAGAAAGTATGCGTGTNNGTTCAGCTGTTTGCTGCCATGTTCCAGAAACTCGGAATTCCAATACTAGGTCAGGTGGTTAATGGTAAGGCCATAAACGGTCTTGCCTATATCTTAACCCCACCTAACGGTCCGAGTATACTCTTCACAGACCCATTGAGGGTTTTGATATATGGTGTGGTCTTTATAGCCTCATGTATACTATTCGCTGTACTCTGGGTTGAACTGAGTGGTATAGGTCCGAAACAGGTTTCAAAACAGTTACACGGAATGGGAATGCAGATACCGGGTCACAGAAGCAGCAGGGCCCACTTTGAAAAGATACTTAAGCGTTACATACCTGCCATAACAGTTTTAGGTGGGGCTTTTGTTGGATTTTTAGCCTTCGGAGCAGATCTTACCAGTGCCCTTGGTGGTGGTACAGGTGTTTTACTGACAGTTGGTATAGTATACAAACTATACGAAGAAATTGCTCAGGAACAGCTCATGGACATGCATCCNNAAGTTTTTAGGTGATTAAATGAAAGTTGTTGTTATTGCAGGAATTCCAGGATCAGGAAGCACAACAGTGCTTAAAAAAGCTTTAGAAGAACTTGATTATTTACACGTGAACTATGGTGACGTGATGCTAGAAATAGCCAAGAGTGACTGTCTTGTAGATAACAGGGATTCTTTGAGGAAACTTTCACCAGACATTCAAAAGGAAGTGCAGGAAAATGCTGCACAAAGTATAAGAGAGAAGTCCGAACAAAGTAACATAATCGTTGACACTCACTGTACAATAAAAACACCATTAGGATTTCTACCAGGACTTCCTAAATGGGTTTTAGACCAGCTTAAACCAGACATGTTCCTACTTCTGGAGGCTGATGGTGATGAAATCTTAAAAAGACGTATCAGCGACACAACCAGAACAAGGGACTCAGAAAGACTGAAAGATATTTTACTCCATCAGGAAATGAACAGGGCTGCATCAATGACCTACGCAGTTCTCACTGGTGCAACTGTTAAGATCATCGAAAATCATGATAACAGATTAGATGAAGCAGTTGATGAAATGGTAAAGACTTTAAAATGATATTATAGAGAGGAATAAAAAAAATGGTAAGCTTTTCAATTCTCAATTCAATCTTAAACCCCATACTCAACCCCCTTTTAACTCTGGTTTATGATCCAAACAACCCATTCTTCGGGGCATTAATAGGGGTATTCATAATAGCCACCACAGTGGCATTTGTTATTACACTGGCCAACAAATTACTGGTTGATCAGGACCGTTTAGCATTTCTACAGAAAGAAATGAAGGGATTTCAACAGGACATGATGAAGGCACAGAAATCTGGAGATCCAAAGGCAATGGCAGACATGCAGAAGAAGCAGACTGAGTTTATGAGCCTGCAGAAGGAGATGATGTTGAACTCGTTTAAACCCATGATCGTGACCTTCGTGCCCATAATCATAGTATTTTACTGGATGGCTGGGAATCCTTTGATAAACCATATGTACCTTAACATGCCGACCTTTGCATACTACGTACTTCTGGTGCCACTATTTCATACATTCTACCATCAATCTGCAGGAGTTCCTGTATTTGCTATTGAATGGCTTGGATGGTACATACTGTGCTCATTTGCAATGTCACTTATTTGGAGGAAATTGATGGGACTTAAAGGCCAGGGAATGTAATGTACATATTTTCAGGTCAAATAAATTTGAGAAATATAAAGAATTAAACATTTAACAAAATTATAACAGTTTAACAAGTTTAAATATAATATTGCAAGTTAAAAAATCCATAAAATAGATATGGGTAATTATAATCCGTTATTATGAATAAAATAATGTTGCTTGCTTTATAAAAATAAATTAAATAAAATAATTTTTTAGGAGATGTGTGTATGCCAGAAGGAAGATACAAATCTAGATCATACAAAAGAACATTCAAAAAAACCCCCGGAGGAAAAACAGTTCTTCACTACAAGAGGAAGAAGCCATCCAAGCACATATGTGCTGAATGTGGTAAACAACTTCACTCCGTTCCAAGGGGAAGACCATACCAGATTAGAAAACTATCAAAGTCAAAGAGAAGACCTAACAGGCCTTATGGTGGAAACCTCTGTTCAGAGTGTTCTCGCCGTCTCTTCAAATCTGAGGCTAGGTTGTAATGATCATCACCATCGGTGGTCTGGCAGGTAGCGGCACAACAACTGCTGCAACGATCCTGTCGGAAAAACTTCACATTCCATACCTGTCAGCAGGCGAAATATTTCGACAAATGGCTGATGAAAGGGGCATGGACATACTGGAGTTCGGTAAATTCGCCGAAGGTAACGATGAAATCGACCTTGAAATTGATAGAAGACAGGCACAGTTAGCTAAAGAAAAAAAAGATTTAATTGTTGAGGGTAGACTTTCAGCATATTTTGTTGAAGCTGACCTTAAAATTTGGTTTGTTGCACCAATTGATATCCGAACAAATAGGATATGTATGAGGGAAGATAAAACCATTGAAACCGTTAAAAAAGAGATTGTTACAAGAGGAAAAAGCGAAGCCACCCGTTATCATGAGATACACGGAATCGATATAGGTAACATGGAAGTTTATGATCTAGTTATCAACAGCCATAGTTTCCAACCCGAAGGCATAGCAGAAATTATATTAAAAGTTACTGAGGTGATTTCATGCCAGCAATAGAAGTAGGAAGAATATGTGTTAAAATAGCAGGAAGGGAAGCAGGCGAGAAATGTGTTATCGTTGAAGTCATAGATGACAAATTTGTTGAAGTAGTTGGAACAACTATGAAAAACAGAAAATGCAACAT
>PMMV01000131.1 GCA_003162115.1 Methanobacterium sp. | reverse complement strand
ATAAATTGTTACATAGTTTAAAAAGGTTTTTAGTTATTTTAAAATAAAAAAGATTTGAAAAAAAAAGATTCATATGGAATATTAATTATTAAATTTGGACTTATTTATAGTGTATTTGAATAACAAATAAATCAATTACTTAAATTATTTAACATACTGTTTAACATTTTCTCTTACAATCGACGAAGCACCGTAATTTTTTACTCCTTTCAACATGATTGGAAACTTATTTTTTGGTATGAGAACATTTACCTGTGAGAAGGTACTTCCCTCAACAACTGTTGGTTCGTCTGAACAGTATGTATTAGACAAGAGAAAATTCTTAACATCAGCTACCTTTGTGTTGGATATGTTAAATTTAACATCGAAGTATTTTCTAGCATTTATCGCACCAAAAAGTTGTTCAAATATCATTTGGGCCTTCTCATCTTTTACACCTGTACAGCTCGGGCCTGCATAAAGACCTGCACTTGATTCCATTATGGTCTCAAGTTCCTTTAGTCCGGCCTTTCTGAGGCTGTTTCCGGTCTGTGTATTGTCAACAATGAGATCTGCACCCTTTGCAATATACACTTCAGTAGCACCGTCGGAGTTAATCACCTGAACCATTTTATTGTTGCCGTCACGAATTCCTCGCACCTGAACAAGTGGTACACTATCTCCGAAGACCTCTTTATACCCGATATTGTTCATAAAAAATTGTCTGGTAAGATTGGGGTACTCTGTAAAGCATAGTATTGGGGTTTTTCTGTCCTTGTTAGACCTGAAAAATTCTGTTAATGAGTTGTATGACGATTCCTTTGGCACGCCAATTATGAGCCTTGTCTTGCCATAGTCAAGGTCTCCTATCTTTCTGATTAATTTTTCCTTGTAATTAACAGATTCTTCCTGTACCCAATCCTCGCCGATAATCGCGAGGTCAAGAATTTGACGATTCAATTCAACAGGAGCGCTCTGAGGTCTCGTTAAAAATCCTCTAATCTCAGGATCGTTTACAATGACTATCTCATTGGATTCATGACCAGGTTCATATCCTCTTACTTCATAACCTGCATCAACAAATAACTGATAAGTATTCCCTCTGTTAACATTATTTAAACTCCCTTTTGGGAGACCTAGCACTATCTTGTTCATACTAATAAGCAACGGACAATTATATAAAAATGTTTCGATATGTAGATGAGTTGAGTGGCCTCTTATTAAGTTTAAATATATTTTTGTAATATTTTTATTCTAAATGGTATTATAATGAATATTTCAGATGAAATTGATAAGTTATGGTGAATAAATTTTAATGAATTAGAATTATTTGACTACTATAAATAACAAAATTGAGAATATTAATTCTCAAGGCACTTTATTTTTCCATCGAATTCGTTGAACTTACTGGCAAGACCCCTGAAGTAGGGGATATAAACCTTGTAGAACACGAGTCTGTCAGGATTGATATTATTTTTCAAAAGTTCCCGTTTTAATCCTCTAATTTTCTCTTTGGTCCTTGAGTACATTAGATTGTATGGATATTCTCCCATAATAATTCCATCAGCACCCATTTTGAAGGCATGAAGGACATGTTTAGGCATTATACGGTTCATTGATGGAATTTTGATTATTCTTATTGAATTTGGAACATCTATCTTGTTTATTCCTATATTGTCCGCAGAAACATATCCAACAGAATCTAGAAATGCGATTATACGATTTTCGTGGGGTTTTTTATCCTTTAACATACCTGTGATCATGGCCATTATCTGTTCATCTGTTTGACCCATTATTTCTATGGCATCATTGTTACATTCCCATAGACATGCCCCGCAACCAGTACAAGAAATTGGATCAACGGTTAGTACTTCATCCTGAATATAAGCAGCTTTATATTTACAGACATCTATACATTTTCTGCACAATTTACATTTTGATGGGTCAATGGATGCAACAAATGGTTCTAATTCCACACCACCATTGATCAGTTCTGAAACCTTTGATGCAGCTGCATTTGCCTGTACAATACTGTCTGTTATGTCTTTAGGACCCTGAGCAGTTCCGCATACAAAAATCCCTTCCACTTCTGTTGCAACGGGTTTGATCTTGGAATGTTTTTCCTTTACAAATAATTCCTCTGTCAATCCGACATCTAATATACCAGAAACATCGATTGTTCCTTTTGATGGTTCCATAGCAGTGGAAAGAACTACAAGATCCGTTTCTATTTCAAGGGGCTCCTTTGAAAGGGTGTCCTCTAATCTTACTGTGAATATACCATTTTTCTCAGCAATTTCTCCAGGTCTACCCCTTATTAATCTTACTCCATTTGATTGAGCATATTTAAAGTATTTTTCGTACATTCCTGGAGTTCTCATATCATTGTAACAGATTATGACGTCGGTATCAGGGTAGTGCTGTTTTATTACATTTGCATGTTTTATGGCAACCATACAACATACTTTGGAACAATACTTTCTACCGCCGGGTTTTTCATCTCTAGAACCCACACACTGAACCATTACAACACGCTCAGGAACTTTATTGTTGGATGGTTTAAGAAGTTTACCCTTGGTAGGTCCGTTAACACCCATGATCCTTGCTAGTTCCATCTGCGTAACAATATCCTCATGGCGGCCGTACGAATATTCTGGTCTTTTAGCCATATCAAAGGTTTTATGACCAGTAGCTATTACAACAGAACCAACTGTCATCGGAATAATTTCTCCTTCCATCTCAAGGTCGATTGCATTCATCCTGCAGACATCTTGACATTTTCCACATTTTTTACAGTTTTCAAGGTCAATGGTGTATACATCAGGAACGGCTTGTGCAAATGGTTTGTAGATAGCCTTTCTGATTGTCATTCCTTCGTTCCAGGAATCTTTAACCTCAACAGGGCAAACTTCTGCACAGCTTCCGCAGCTAATGCACCTGTCTTCTATTACCATTCTAGGTTTGGATTCGATTAAAAGATTAAAATTTCCTGATCTCCGTTCTGCTGATTTTAAAGTTGTGTTGGTTAATATACCAATGTTTTGGTGTTCCACTGCCTCGTTTACCAAGGGGTTTAAAAGGCACATTGCACATTCCTCTACAAGCTTCTCAGGTGAGAATAGTTTACCCACCTTAACCATTGCTCCTCCAATTGTAGGTTGTTCTTCAATAAGACATGTTTTAATTCCTTGCCTTGCCAGTGAAAGCGATGCACTTATACCTGATATTCCCCCACCAATCACAGCCGCACTTTTAGTGGTTTTACGGAGTATAGGGTCAAGAGGTTGTGAATATTTAACCTTTTCAATTGATGCATTTACAAGTGATATTGCNNGGATTTAATGGATTAACATAATTTTGAAATGTTTTTTCGTGGGTTATTGGTGAACATGCAGCAACAACTACCCTGTCGAGATTTTTTTGTATAATATTGTCCCTTATTATTTTCCTTCCATTGATGGAACATAAATTTTCAAATTCCTCAACCACTTCAGCATCCACCGATGATCTAAGCTTTTCCATGTTTATTGTGTCTGAGATGTTACCACCACAGCGGCATAAAAAAACACCTATTTTAAGGTTTTTATGTTGAATATCTCTTGACGAAGCTTTATTCATAGAATTCCTCCCAGGGGAGTTAATTGAATGTAATTTTTAAGTAAATTAATGATTAAATATCAATTTTTAAGGGATTTTTCAGCTTTAGCATTCTCTTTTTGATCTACAATATTGAACGGTAGCTTCAATCTCTTAAGAAGCGGTTCGATTGGGACTGTATGGGTCTGTATACCAAGAACTTTATAGGGATCTGCCCCTAAAGCTAGTGCAATGAACTGTGAGATGTTCAGGTGGAATATATTGAATTCTGTCTCGAGTTTATTCTCGATATAGGGCTGATAACGGTCAAACTGCATCTGACAGTTGGGGCACATGTGCAGGAGTATTTCGACTTCATTTTCCTTCAAAACATGAAGTTTCTCTGCTGTGACAGCTAAAGAAACTTCCTTATTTGTGAATCTCTGTCGAAATCCTGCTCCACAGGTAACCCTTTTATGATCGTACCACCCTATAGTTTCAACTCCAACTGCTGCTGCAAGACTGTCTATTAAATTAGGATCCCTAACACCTTCAATGGTATCGTTGTAGTGCACCTTACAGTAGTGGCATGCATGGTGGGTGGCGACCCTGAAACCTGAAAGATCTACTTTAACTAGACTGGAAATTTTGTCCCGTTTATTGAAAAAGATTTCAGCCACATGAAATATGTTTTTAACCGGATCCATATCATAAGTGTTGTACTCCATTTTTTCAAGATTGGAATCATCCAATATCTTGTTAACTTTATTTCTGGCTTCTTCATTCTGGTTTAAGATATTTGCTGATTTTTTTAGTATAGCGTAACAAGTAGCGCACATTACAGCAATGTTTTTGTGTCCCGTTTCTGCTGCTATCTGGAAGTTTCTGGCCGCCAGTGCTGTTGTTGAAAGCTGGTCAAATAGATCGTAATAGTGTCCGAGTCCTGTACAGCATGATTGTCGTTCATCAACGTAATATTCAACATCTATTCTGTCAAAGATGTAGGATGTGGATGATTCTATGCCAGGATATTCAACGTTTACTAAGCAGCTTTTAAAGAGTAAAATATCTTTATCCGGTATAAATTTCATTTTTTACATCTCTTTATCCTTTCTAGCCTGTTTTTAAATCCTGAATTATCTAGTATTGATTCAACTTCGTTAATGGCCTCTTCAGGTAGTATGTAACTTCCAAGACCGAGATCTGCACGAATATCTTCAATATTTAGTTTCAGATTCATATACTCTGGACCAACGTCCTTGACCATGACGTCGAAGAAGGTATTGGGTATTGATCCAACTCCTAGTTCCATGAAGCTGTCGCCGTAGGCAGAAAATGATACAATTTTCTGGATTCCCTCTCCCTTATCTATGGACATTTGCCTTAATATTTGGTTTATCTCACTGGCATTGTTACCTGATGGACATATGCTGTTACACGTGTAGCATGAAAAGCAGTTCCATATGTTTTCATCGTCAATAACTGTTTCATCGTCTTCTAAAACCCTTCTGATCATATCTCTTGGATCATATTCTGTTTGACTTGCCCCTGGACAAACTGATGTACACATACCGCACTGTACACACTTGTAGATACCAAGATCTGGTGATGCTTTTAAATCTTTTAAAACATCTTTAACAAGCTTTAATGAATTATTTTGGAGTTTAATAGTTTTCATGTTCCAATATACCTCGCGTAAATGGTTCTAGCCACTATTTCATCGTTGGTTCCCTTGATAATGGCCCTTCCATCTCGAAATAACGATATTTCTGTTTCATCATTTTTGAAAAGCATTATGAAGTCTGTACACATCACTGTCCCAAGTTTTTCAAGCTTTTCCCCTATGCTTCTTAATGATAACTCCTTTGGATCTGCTGGTGTTATTTGTATTGCATTTCTACCGCAGAGAGATGTTATAATTTCCTGTTCTTCCGAATCTAGGAATTCATAATTTTCATGACCACAGCATTCACATTTTTCATTTTTCTTAACTACAATACTATCAAAGGAGTGGTTCCATGTGTCGTATACTATTAGATTACTGTTAGTTGCTTCATTCTTATCATAAAATCCTAATAATATTTTTATTGCTTCTGTTGTTTCTATCGAACCCATTATAACAGTTATTGTATTAAGTACACCCATTGTATCACACGTTGGTAGTGATCCTGCCTTGGGGACACCAGGGTATAGGCATCTGATGCATGCCTTATCAGGTAATATGTTCATGCTCATTCCAGATGTACCTATTGCACCTGTATATATCCAGGGGATTCTATTTTTAACACACACATCATTAATCAGCATCCTGGTCTGTATGTTATCTGTTCCATCGATCACCAGATCTGCTCTGGTTAGAAGTTCTTCAATGTTAGTATAGTTAACATCTTTGATAACGGGATATACATCTATTTCAGAATTTATTGCAACAATCTTCTCGGCCGCAGCAACGGCCTTGGGTGTTCCAACATCGTTTTCATCGAAAAGCATCTGCCTTTGAAGGTTGTTAAGCTCAACAAAATCCCTGTCAATAATTGAAATTTTACCAACACCTGCACGAGTCAGATTATTTGCTGCTACAGTTCCAAGGGCTCCACATCCAACTATGGCTACGCTGCTATCTTGAAGTTTTTTCTGTCCTTTTTCTCCAATGTTCTGTAATATTTCCTGCCTTGAATACCTACTCTGCATAATGATCATTTCCTGAGTTTTATTTTAAGTATTAATTATTGATAGCTAAATTACAATTTTTATTATTTTAAATTTCTTAACATAAATAAGGACATAATCGACATTAACTAGGAATTTCTAGAATTTTTAATAAATAATTGGTTCATTTAATTCATCTCCAATGGTTTTTGAAAGTCTTTTTGAAAGGGCAATTATGGTTAGTATTGGTGGTCTTCCTGGTGCTTGAGGTATCACACTCGCGTCAGATATAAAAAGTCTTTTAACACTAGTTTGGAGATTTTTATCCACAACTCTACCTATTGCTGCAGTTCCCCCGGGATGGGCGCCCCTGATAGGTGTTGATGATATTGATGAAGGTTCCACACCAATAGCCTTTAAAAGTTCAACAGATTTATTGTATCCTTCTTTCAATAAGTTTAAATCCCTTAAAGTAATTTCTTTTTCAATTCTTCCATTTTTATATATTTTTCCATTGGCTTCATCAGCTATTTTAACCATTACTCCCATAACATCACCAGGACTTGGATTAAAACCCTTTTCTTTTATTAATGGTATTAATTGATTAGAAAAATGTGGTGATAGGAAGTAGGGCCCGAATTCTGATTTAACACCCATTGGAATTTCAATGTTGAGTTTCACATCCTTCAGATATCCTCCCACTGTAATAAACAGATCTGTGAATAGGCCCTCCGAAAATCCATCAATAATTCCAGAATTCATAAGTATATTAGGAGTGTTTAAAGCACCAGCAGCAACTACCACAATTTTCGCATGGTAACTAATAATTTCTCCATTTGGATTTGTACCTTCAACACCTTCCACTATTTTTTTTTTATGAAGAACCTTTGAAACAGTGAAATCAGATATTATTTCAGTATTATTTTCTGAATCTTTGATATCATCTATAAAATCATTTGCATCCCATTTAGCTCCCTTTGTACATCCAGATATACACAATCCACAGCTGTCACACTTTTCAAAGTCAATGAATTTAGGCATTGGTTTCATGAAGTATCCGAGTTTCTCACCCTCTTCAACAACCATTCTTGTTGCAGGTCCCATCATCTCAGCTGGTAGCGATCCAACCTTTAGTTCTTTGCTGGCATCTAAAAGTTCTTCGAAGAGTTCTAGATCGTAACCTTTAAACTGGGCTGTTGCACTATTTTTATAACAGCTTGTACAAGC
>PMMV01000074.1:6717-6872 GCA_003162115.1 Methanobacterium sp. | reverse complement strand
ACAGGTGCAGAACCAGTTCCAGTACCTCCACCTAAACCACATGTTACAAAGACCATATCGGCCCCTTCAAGTTTTTCTTTGAGTTGTTCCTCACTTTCTTCAGCACTTTCTTCACCGATATCAGGCATACCGCCTGCACCGAGTCCTCCACATGT
>PMMV01000074.1:0-6609 GCA_003162115.1 Methanobacterium sp. | reverse complement strand
GCTAATGTTTTATTATGTTAATTGTGTTATTGTACTAACTTATATTTAAAAGCAACGGTATTTTTAGTTATAATTTACCACTGAACTAAAATTTTTAACCTATATCATTAAATTCTCATAGATTGTTATGCATGAAGCTAATGTGAACTTACTTGTTTCACATGTTTGTCATTTGAANNTGCAATAACCTCTAAATCTGTGGGTATCAATCCTGCATCTGCCGCCATTATACTTATTTCTACACCCACCTTAACACCTTGAGAGAAAAGGCGTAATGTAGCTGCTATGATCTCTACAGGGGTTATGCCTCCAAACTTATTAGATATACCTCTTCCAACCCCGCTTAAAGAATGTGATCCTGCGTATATTTGTACACCCATTTCTTCCAATTCAGTTTTATATTGGGATTCAACTTCTATTAAATCACCGCCCTTGAAACCAGCATGGTGTGTGACGTTGATTATTTTAACTTCAGGATTTCCAATACTTTTGGTAAGTTTGACACCGGAACTTCCTGATGCAGATGCAACAACGATATGATCTATTCCCAATTCTTCCCTTCTTATCTTCACAAGTTCAATCAGTTTATTAGTATTCTCCTCTCCAGAATTTTCGAAGTAAAAAATAGTTTTTTCCATTCAACCACTTCCTAACTATTTGATATCTGATTTAGTACATGATTTTTTTTTATTTGATATTCTAATTTGATTGTGTTGTTTACCCTTAAAATTATTATTTATATTACTTCAATATTTTTTTATATTACTTAAACTAATTTATAAACTAGTACTCTAAAAACTAATTTCTAATACTATTTAAAGAAAACCTAACATATGAAAATGCACATAAAAAAGTAAGGTGATGCAATGAATGCATTTGATTTTCTCACAAAAGATCGTAAAAGAGGTCTTGAAGATGGTATTACAATGATGTTGGACAAAGGAATGGGTCCTAACATGGTTGAAGATTTTCTCGAGATTTCGGGACCATACATAGATCTTGCAAAACTTGGATGGGGAACTTCCGCCATTCATGAAAGAGAATTAATTAAATATAAGGTTGATACGTATTTATCCAATGATATTATACCCTATCCTGGTGGAACATTATTTGAACTCGCTTATATCAATGATAAATTTGATGAGTTTTTAACAGAAGCCGATGAACTTGGATTTAAAGCCATTGAAATTTCAGACGGCACAGTTGACATTACACCAGTAGAAAGGGAGAGAATAATTGGAGAAGTAAAGGAAGCAGGGTTTATGGCTTTAACAGAGGTGGGTAAAAAGGATCCAAAAAAGGATCATCATTTTACAGCCCTTGACAGGGTTAACCTCGTGAAATTTGACCTAGATGCTGGTGCAGATAAAGTTATTATAGAAGGAAGGGAAGGCGGAAAAGATTTGGGGATTTACAATGGGAATGGGGATGTTAAAGAAGAAATTGTTCAGGTTTTAGAGGACAATCTTGATGTAGCGAAGTTGATCTGGGAGGCTCCTCAAAAAAACCAACAAACATACCTTATACTTAAATTTGGATCCAATGTGAATTTGGGTAACATATCTCCAGATGAGATTACGGCACTTGAAACTATGAGAAGGGGTTTGAGGGGAGATACATTAGGCAAGGTGAATCTGTAATGATTGATAAAATAACAATTATCGGCGGTTACAATAAGCAGGGTGAAAAGGAACCTGTAGAAAAAGTTGTTATAAATAGAGGAGAAATATTTGGAGTTGTGGGTCCCACTGGAAGCGGTAAAAGTTCTTTAATAGGGGATATAGAACAACTAGCACAGAGAGACACATTCTCAAAGAGAAAGATCCTGGTCAATGATGAAGAACCAACTTATGAAGATAGAACCAACCCTAGAAAGAAGATGGTAGCTCAATTATCGCAGAACATGAACTTCCTTGCAGACATGAGTGTGGGGGATTTTTTAAGCTTACATGCTAAATGTCGTGGTGCAAGTAGCAAATGTGTTAATGCTGTTGTCAACCTTGCAAACACACTAACAGGTGAACCTATAAAAAATGACCATGAACTCACCATATTAAGTGGTGGTCAATCAAGAGCGTTGATGGTAGCGGATGTAGCGATTATCAGCGATTCTCCTATCGTACTCATTGATGAGATAGAAAATGCAGGGATAAGGAAACATGACGCACTCAAAGTTCTTTCAGGTCATGGAAAGATAGTCATGGTTGTAACCCATGATCCTGTGCTTGCACTCATGACAGATAGAAGAATAGTTATGAAGTCAGGTGGTATGGATAAGGTAGTAGGAACCAGCGAAACAGAAAAGTCCCTTTCTAAAAAATTAAATAAGATCGATGAATTCATGTTGAGTTTGAGAGATAAGGTAAGGAATGGAGATATTATTGAAGACATTGAAATCGGGGATATGGGAATATGAAAATGATAATTGTAGCAGGAACCCCCGGTTCCGGAAAGACAGCAGTACTCATTCATGCACTTCGAAGCCTTAAACAGAGGGGTTTAAATTCATCGGTAATTAAAATTGATTGTCTTTACACTGACGACGGTAAAAAATTCGAAAAAATAGGTATACCCACCAAGGTAGGTCTGTCAATGGATATGTGTCCCGACCATTTTGCAATATACAATATAGAAGATATGATAGATTGGGCAGATGAAAACGGTTCAGAATATCTTGTAGTAGAAACTGCTGGTTTATGTCACCGTTGTGCCCCATACACCGTAAATAGCCTCGGTGTTTGTGTCATAGATGCTACAAGTGGGCCTAATACTCCTCTTAAGGTGGGTCCATTCTTGAGTACAGCAGATATTGCAGTAATAACCAAGGGAGACATGATATCACAGGCAGAGAGGGAAATATTTAGAGAGAGGATCTTGGAAGTTAACCCCAACTGCAAGGTAATAGAGGCCAATGGTCTTTCTGGACAGGGATGTATTGAACTAGCAGAAGAGATTGTTAAATCCCCTGAAGTATCCCTTGATGAGGAAAAATTAAGACATTCAGCACCCCTTGCAGTCTGTACCCTCTGTGTTGGCGAGACCAAAGTAAACAAAAAACACCATAGGGGAATACTCCGAAGAATAGACGGATTCCAGACCTATGAAGGGGAATAAAGATCATTTAACACAGGGGATATTATGACGAACAGTTCAGTTAATTCAGATCATAAATCAAGGGTTTTAAAAATACTGCCTGGTTTTAACTGTGGAATATGTGGATACGCACGCTGTGATGAGTTTGGACACTCACTCCTGAAAAAGGGAACCGAACTTGAGAAATGCAGATTTTTATACCAGGAAATATTTAATGAAAACAGGGGTGAACTCGAAGAAATACTTAGAGAAGAAAATATAATTCCTGTAGAAAAAAAGCCGATAGGGCTTTTAGATGGATACGAGGCAGATTTTGTTTTAAACCCATTACCAGGAGAAAGCACCTGCAGGGAGGTTCTTTACCCTTTTACAAAAAAAGAACTCAAAAAAGGGGATGTAATAAAATACAGACCCCTTGGATGTCCAATTATACATTTTGCTAAGATACTAGACGAGGACAACGGATTAATAACTGTACATATGGTAGGACCTTGCCATAGAATAGATGCAAAGGTAGAATTTGATTTTATGGAAATAGGTTTGTGTATGGTTGGAGGATTTGAGGGTATTGTAGACGGTAAACTACCAGATGTGGGTGAAACTATTAGATTCCTTCCAGGACACTGTATGATGCAGAAGGTACATTCGGGAGTAGTTGTACAGCTTGTAGGAAAAAGAGCTATTATTGAAGGAATAGACCTTAAAGTATGGGCTCCACCTATAAAAGGATAAATAATTTTGATATTTAATTTCAAACTTTTTTTTATAAAATCATGAAATTATAAGATATCTAATTATGAAATCAAATTTAGTTCAAATTAAAGGTACACTACATGAGAATATTGAAAGATAATTCTGGAAATAAACACGATTCTGAATTGTATCGACTCCAAGATCAGAATGAATACATAATCATACCTATTAAAACAGCTTATATTAAACCAAACGAGCCTTATGATATTATAATCGAAAATGCAGAAGATCTTCTCGAAGAGGGGGATTTTCTTGTTATTTCAGAAACACCAATCTCGGTTTCACAAGGCAGACTGGTTGATGAATCTGAATTTCAAACATCCTTACTATCATTTTTATTGGCTGATGTATGGTCTAAATACTTATGGGGATACTTACTGGGCCCAATTTTTCGAATAAAAACTAGAACTATCCATAACCTTAGAAAACTCCCACCAGAAGCCCGAGCACATAAAAGGATGATTTTTGAGTATTATGGATTGAAGCATGCACTGAAACCTGCATCTGAGGCAGGAGTAGATTTGAGTAACGTCCCTGGAACAATGGTTTCCTTGTTACCAGAAGATCCAGAGGGTGTTTCTCGTGATATTTCTCATAAGATACTTAGAGATCTCAAATTAGATGTGACGGTAATGATAATTGACACAGATGCAAGTTATGAGATAATGGGAAAAAAATTCACTTCTCTCCCAATTGCATTGAATGGTATAAGATCAGATCTTGGAATTTTTGGTTATTTACTTGGGAGGTTTGCTAAATTATTGGGACCAACACCACTAGGCGTTTCTAGACCTCAAAAACTTGAAAATGCACTTAAAATAGCTAAAATGGCAGAAGATTACCATAAAAATAATGAAAAAGATATAGAAACTGTATACGATATGAAAAATGTTTTTAAAGGGGATATTAAAGGTGTAACAGTTGAAATGCTTGATTCTGTAGTACATACCCCTGCAATTATAGTTAGAAAGCTCTCTTGACCCTTATTGAGCTGCTTTTTTACGACATATCTAGGCGTCAACAAATTATAAATACTATTTGATGCATACAGATCACTACCAAAGTTACAAACTAAATTGTACGCGAAGCTAAAGTTTTCATATATGCTTTCGTTTAAATTTAGTATTTTGTAATTGAGTCTGAAAATCATAACTTTGGATAATGGGGCAGTGTTTTGTAATTATCTCTAATTAAATTAATTAGTGTAGTTCTCCCTGTAAGAGTACTCTATGATTCATAAATCATTAAATCTTCTAATATTGCATAGAAGAATGAATCTGCTTTAATTTGAGTATTTTCCATGATCCGGAGTTAAACATTCACATAGTAAAGGAGGGGCTGAAATGCTTAGCGATCCAACAGTTCAGGAAATTCTTATGGACATTACTAATGATGAAAAAAGCAGTGTTTCAATCATTGAATGTATGCTGAAAGGTAAAACAACCGATGAAGAAATTGCAGAAGAAACTGAAATTAGGCTGAACATTGTAAGAAGGGTGTTATACAAATTATATGATGCAGGAATAGCAACTTACAAAAGGAGCAAGGATCCTGAAACACAGTGGTACACTTACAGCTGGAATTTTGAGCAGGAAAAGGTATCAGATATAATAAGTAAGAAATATGAAAAGTTTTCTAGAGAAATTGAAGAATCTTTGGAGTACGAAGAAGAAAACATGTTCTTTTTATGCCGTGTAAATGGACACAGATACAAATTTGAAGAAGCATCAGAAAACAACTTCGAATGTCCAAAATGTGGCGGTTCACTTGAATATCAGGACAACTCCACCATAATAGTGGAACTCAAACAGATGATGGAAAAAATAACCTAAAACTCATCATTTATTTTTTTTCTAATTTCTTTATTTTAATTAATTAAAAAACTAATTATATTGTGAGGGGAACCTTTGAGTTTAAATCCGATTAAAACATTAAAAGATTTCAACTGTCCACCTCATATAATCGAACATTCTAGAGCAGTATCGATTAAAGCTCTAGATATGGCTTCAAATTTCAACGATAAAAATGGATCCAGTCTAGATAGGTTTCAGATTGAAACAGGGGCTATGCTTCATGATATCGGCAGAACAAGAACCCATACAATAAAACACGCTTTTGTAGGTGCAGAAATACTAAGAAACCTAAATTTTCCAGAGGAGATTGTAAACATCATCATCAAACATATTGGTGCAGGTATACCTCCAAAAGAAGCTGAAATTCTGGGACTCCCTCCAGGAGATTATATGCCTTATACTTTGGAGGAGAAGATCGTTGCCCATGCAGACAACCTAGTTAATGGAACTGTTGAAGTAGACTTGGAATTTGTCATAGAGAAATGGAAAAAAATGTTTGGAGAGAACCATCCTGCAATTTTCAGGCTTAAAAAGCTCCATAATGAACTAATACTCTGAATGAATCCATAGCACATTTGAAAGCTAATTTTCATATATTTCTTGTAAGTAACTTGATATTTTCATCTTTTTATATTTTCATTGTATTTAAAAACTCTTTAACTTGGACAGAATCAAAATATGTAAACAATTAAAAAATATTAATTAAGATACATACACTAATATAATTTAATTAATTATTTTTAATAATTAAACATAAATTAAAACCAAATATGGAGTCAGAACTACTTTGAGCAAAAATAAGAAGATCATAGTATTCATTGGTCCATCATTGTTACCTAAAGAAGCTAATAAAATTCTTGAAGCTGATTATCGTCCTCCAGTTTCAAGAGGAGATATTATAAAAGCTTTG
>PMMV01000033.1 GCA_003162115.1 Methanobacterium sp. | reverse complement strand
CTTCCTTCTGCTCCTATCCAAATCAAAATTTATAATGACAGACTCCGGAGGATTACAGGAAGAAGCTATAACACTTAACGTGCCGTGTATGACGTTAAGGTACAATACAGAAAGACCTGAAACAGTAAAAGCGGGTGGAAACATATTAATCGGGGCAGGAAAAGAGAAAATACTCGAAGTTTATAAGCAAATATCAGGTAACCCCGACATATACAAGAAAATGAAGAATGCCAAAAATCCATATGGAGATGGTAAAGCTTCAGAAAATATTTTAAAAGCAGTAATAAAGGCATATGATGCCAATAAATTCGATATTGAGGCCTCTGAACAAATAATAAGTCAAATTGAGAGGAAACTTTTAAAAATTAATAATAATGTAACAGTGTCCGAATACGAAGACAGAAATCCCGGTTCAACAATAAATATTGTTTTCAATAATAATCAACCCATATTTCCACATCCTGATCTCAACCTTAAAAACAAAAATGTAATGATAACCAAAATTGAAAATTGATTATTTGAATTAAAAACTTATAATCATATTTAAAAAAAAATTAAAAATTATAAAATATTATAAATCTTGATTAAACTATTAAAGACCAGTTAAACTACAATATAAAAAATTTCTATATTTTTAATTGAAATCCAATTAATAAGATTCTCTTTTAATGTACTAACAATTCATTTTTCATAATATAAAAAGGACCATATATAGTCATAAACCAAAATAAATTTAAATGATAATCCCAATGATAAATATAAGAATACAGAATTGAGGATAAGTTATTAAATACACCAATATTATTATTAATCAATAATGCCATTAAACTCATAATTTAAAAAGTTAAATGGAACGAAATTTATGGATAAAACTAAAATTTTAGTTGTTGAAGATGAAGTCATAGTTGCTATGGAGATGAAACAGCAGCTTGAAATTATGGGTTATGATGTAGTAGGCGTAGCTAGCACTGGTAAAGAAGCAGTTAATATATCCTTAGAAAAAAACCCTGATGTCATTCTTATGGACATAATGCTTAAGGGGAATATGGATGGAATAGAAGCTGCAGAAAAAATACGTGGCTTCCAAGATAATCATATTATATACACTACAGCCTACTCTGATCCAGAGTTATTAGAAAGGGCTAAATTAACCGAACCCAATGGTTATATACTGAAACCTTTAATCAGTAAAGAAGTTGACGCCAACATTCAGATGGCGATTTATAAAAATAAAATTGATAATGAAGATATAGATCTTCCTCAGCGTTTAGCAGCCATAATCCCGGCTTACAATGAGCAAGTTGCCATTGGAAGTATGGTTTTAAATACCAAGTTGTATGTGGATAGAGTAATTGTTGTTGACGACGGCAGCAGAGATAAAACAGCAGAAGTAGCTGTACTTGCCGGGGCCGAATTAGTTAAACACGAAACCAATATGGGTAAAGGAAAAGCGCTTGAAAGTGGTTTTAAAGCTGCAAAGGGTGCAGAAATAATTTTAACCATAGATGGTGATGGTCAACACAAAACTTCTGATATACCAAAGATCTTAAAACCTATAATCGTTGGAGAAGCTGATATAGTAAACGGAAGCAGATATATCGGTGATAACGGAAAAAATACTCCTGCTTACAGAAGGGTAGGTCAAACTGTCCTTGATAGAGCAACGAATCTGAATGCCAAGACCAATATAACAGATAGTCAAAGNNTATGGTATTGAAAGTGAGATGATTATCGAAGCAGCCAATGCAGGTTTTAGAATAAAAGAAGTAGAAATTGATGTCAGTTATGATGTTAATGGATCTAAAAAACTACATCCTTTAACCCATGGTTTAGGAGTTCTGGTTAAATTACTTCAGGACATGGAGTTTAACAGACCATTATACTACTTTACATTCCCTGGAATTATTATGATAATCATAGGTTTGTTTTCCGGTTTAATATTTTTCTCATCGTACCTTGGAGGAGAAAGCTCAAGTTTGGCAGCAACTACACTTGCAGCACTTCTTGCCATTGCTGGGACATTTATTGCATTTACAGGACTTATCCTTCATACAATGAGTAGAATGATCGATAGGAATTATAATAAATAATACTAATTCATTTTGATTTATAAAAACTCTTTATTAAAACTCAATCAATATTTAAACTATTTTGATATTATAAAAATCTGTTTAAAATGTTAAATTTGTAGTTCTATCTAAAATTTTGAGGTAAGAATGAATATTAAAATCTATATACTNNATCTACCTGAGTTTATTGATGACTTTGAATCATATATTCCCAATGAACTTCCTGATTGCGACCTTGTTTTATCATTAGGGCTTAAGGGTGATATAAATATGATATTGCCCATAATCGCTTCAAGAACAGGGGCAAAATCTGTTATCGTAGAAATACATGATCCCACGCAGTTACCCATTGGACTTCAGCGGGAATTAGAAGCATCTGCAAATGGTGTTAAAATAGTGTTTGCAAAACCATTCTGTTCACTCAAACCTGTTGGAGATGAGGTTATCGATGAATTTGCCAAGTACTTCGGCAAACCAGAAATTGAAATTGAAGGAAACACCTACATAAAAAATATTAATGTTATCAGGGGCGCTCCCTGCGGTTCTACATGGTACGTAGCTCGTGAACTAGAAGGATATCCACTTGAAGATGCAGAGTTAGAATCTGGAAATAAGATACACAACTATCCATGTATAGCATCCATGGCCACAGATTCTGTTGTAGGAGACACCATACTCCACCTTGCAGGCTACAAAATCAAAGAAGCTGTAAATGAAGGACTTGGATTTACAGGAAAATCAGCGGTTGTTGATGAAGAAACCTGTATGGGTGGTGTGGATTGTGAACATTTATGTCTGGATGTTTGTCCGAACGTGAAGATAGGTGATGATACCATAACTATAAATCAGAATGAAAAAGCTGTTATTAATCCTGCATCTTGTGGCTGCTGTGAAATATGTATTAGAGAATGCCCATACGGTGCAATTGAAATGATAGAAGAAAAAATTAAACTCTAAGAGAATCCTAGATTAAAAGTCATAAAGATATCATTTTTTTTAAGATAATTAATTTAAATACTAATTAAACTAATTATAAGCATATTATCAAAATGATTGGGTGAAAACATGGATGGAAAAGTAATTTTCATTGGCGGTGGTCCCGGTGACCCTGAACTTCTAACATTAAAAGCTTATAATGTCATTAAAAAAGCTGATGTTATCATATATGCAGGTTCTCTAGTTAACAGAGAAATTTTAAACAGTGCAAAGGATGATTGTATCATTAAAAATAGTGCATCCATGAACCTTGATGATATAGTGGATCTTATGTCTGAGAATGTTAAAAGTGGTAAACTGGTTGCCCGGGTTCATACAGGGGATCCTTCAATATATGGTGCTATTGGCGAGCAAATGGAATTATTGAAACAGAGGAAAATAGCTTTTGAAATAATACCAGGTGTTAGTTCATTTTTTGCAGCTGCAGCAGCCCTTGAAATTGAACTGACACTTCCAGAAGTTTCACAAACAGTTATTATAACACGCCCAGAGGGAAGAACTCCAAAACCATCCAAAGAAGCGATCTCAAAATTGGCTGAACATCATGCAACCATGTGCATATTCCTGGGTGTGCAGATGATAGAAGATGTTGTAAAGGATCTATTATTGCATTACAAACCAGAAACACCAGTTGCAGTGGTTCAAAGGGCATCATGGCCTGATGAGAAGATCGTGAGAGGAACTTTGAATGACATATCAAATAAAGTACAAGCATCTGGAATTACTAAAACAGCCATGATAATTGTGGGTGATGTGCTTGACACAAAAGAGATAAAACCATCTAAGCTTTATGATAAAAAATTTACCCACGAGTACCGAAAAGGTGAAAGTTTATAATATACTAAAAACTATACATCAAACATTCCAAGAATATTTAAGTATTGAATAAGAATAGTAATAAATATAAATAACTTAAATAAAAAATTAATTAAAATTAACCAACCAAAGTGATAACTGTGAGAGGAATGTTTAGTCGCGGTCACGAACCAGGACTTTATTATTATCATGGAAAGAATGGTAAGATATTAATTAATGATAAGAATAAAGAAGAAATCAGAAAGGATGCTGAAGAATTATCCAAAGAAATATTTAACAGCGAATGGATATGTCCACAAGCTATGCTTGAAACTCCAATCAATGATAAAATAATAAATAATTCACCTAGTACTATAGAAAATTTAATGACTCATATTGATAAGAAAATCAAAAAACCCTTATAGTACTAATCATTAGATAATAGAATATTTAAGCCCCAAAGAACCTAAATTACTATTTTATTTTTTAATAGGTTTAACATGAATTTATTCATTATAATTACACTTTTTGATTTTCATAATTCTTTATCAATAATTTATTGAAATTAAAAATTTTTTTTTAAAAAATTACTTTTATTCATAACAGAACTAGTGCAATTGAGGAACATAATGAATGGAATTTAAATCTATAATACACTAATTTAATTTCTCTGTTAGATTAAAAAACCCTTTATCTTTGCAATTGATTAGGTTGATACAGAGGAGATACTACTAATCAACCCCCACCATATTCGCCCATCATATAAATAAATTAACAATCAATATATATCAGGGTCTACACACTTTATCTGTTTTTAATTAACCATTATTTTATTTAAAGCATAGAATTATTTTTCATTAAATATCATTCATAATAATTCAAGATATACTTCATATTCTTAAAACCTGTTAAAGTTTTTCTAATAATTCTTCTCCTGTTATTTTTTCTGCGTTTATTTCTTTTTCTTCATCATTGCCCATTCCGTCTGTAACTATTATTTTCAATCTATCACCTTTGTAATTTTAAGTAACAATTGTTATAATTCAAATAAAAAAAAGAGGGATAGGTTTACAAACCTGCCCTATCCACTATAACATCTGCAACTTCTTTAGCAGATTTAAATGGGAAATCATCTGCAGTTAAAACTTTTCCNNTCTGGAAATGCTCCTAGAAGTGCTTCGGGTGTTTCTATTGGGAACTTTGCTCCTGCGAGTGCTCCTAATATTTGTGAATGTATTTCTTCTTTTACGCTCATTATTTTTTCCTCCATTTATATAAAACCTTTAAATCAATTGATTGCAAGTAGAACGGGAATGACTAGTCTATTTATTCTTCTGCATCAATCATTTTCCCATATTCTATCTCAATTTCGCAACCTTTAGGGCCACAACAGAAATGTTGTAAATCGAATTTTNNTTTTATCATAATCTTGATTCACCTTTTTTCTTTAATTGTCCAACGAATTTTTCATTCTATTTTTTTGCCGGCATCTGGACCTGGTTGTACTGAGTAAATTTCGTCTATTTTGAGTAGAACTGCACCTTTGGGGTTGAGTTGAGCCATAACACTTTTTGCCCACTCTACAGCATCATCAAAATATTTACCAGATTCATGTATCTCCACATTACCTTTAAACTGATAAGGGCATTTTGTTACATCCGCCACAACAATAGCAGCTTTTGGATTCTCTTTGAGATTTTCATATGTTTTATTCATGAAATTAGCAACTAATAACACAGTTTCATTATCTAATGGTCTTGCTAGTCCTATTGGAACGACATTAGGATAATCTTCTTTGTTTGCAGTCGCTAAAAAGACTATATTACTCTTTTCAATAGAATCCATCATTTCTGTACTTAGTACCAATATAATCACCCGCCTTTTTTAATTCTAAATAATAATTGGCGTGAGATTATAATATACTTGACGGTCAGTAAAATATAGTTACTACATTATAATTACTAAGATGACCTTTAAGGTCTTAATAGAAACCTTTATAATTTATTAAATAGAAATAGTATCTTATGGAGAAGGTAGAAGAAATCTACAGTGAAAAAATAGTGGACATTGACGCCAAATTAGACTCAATACATCAAGATATTAAACGTTTGATGGAAAGATCCAATAAAGAATATCTTGACCTAATGTTAGCCAATGTAAAAAAGGATTTTTTAAATTCCATTACATCTTACGTTTCAGATGACAGAGAAAATTGCCTAGAAAAGGGTATGGTGGATCCCTGCGAGATGAGAGAAACATGTAAGTCAAGATTTACAAATTTCTTGGCAAACAATGAAAATCTTATCATGCAAGATAATGTCCCTGAAGATGTTATTGAAGAGAAGAAAGTTGAATTGAGTGAAATTCGAAAAGGAGCACCGTTTGATAAATGCGATATTTGTTTCTCTGAAGTAAACTCACTTTTTAACAAACAGTTAGATCTTATTAGTTCACTTCAAATCTACAGCACAAATAAAGAAAAAAAGACTGAAATTTCGGCTATTCCCGAAGAACATATAGTTAAAAGTGTACTCGAACCATTATCCAATAAACAAAGACTACAAATACTTAAATCAATGGCCTCAGAGACTAGAACATTTTCCGCTCTTTCGGAATTAACAGGACTTCGTGGCGGTAATTTACTTTTCCACATACAAAAACTACTAGAAACTGATCTCATATTGCAGATGCATGAAAGAGGCGATTATATGATCACCAAGAAAGGATTTAATCTCCTCATGATGATTGCTAATTTTTCAAAAATTACAGTATAATGAATAGTTCTACTTAAATTTTACAAACCCTTTTATTGAACTAGAATATTAAGTGATTCTAAACTTATTTTTTAAACAATCTTGGTTAAAAATAGTAATTCTGGATAAAAATAAAACAATAAATGATTAATTAATGGAAATTACTAGATTTTATAAAGGTGTGTGTCTATGCTTTATCAGAAATTAAAATTTAAGTGATAATGTTCTTAGCAAGTATTTTATCTACAATAGAAGGTGAGAAAAATTGAAATCTGGAACTGAACCTTTGAGCATCAACATGAGAACTTCTATAGTTCTTCTTGAGGTTTTTTTAGTTGCAATTATCCTTGCGCTAATTGTTACTGTTCTAAATAGTGTTTTTGAAGTTCAACTTTTAGCAATTACCCTTATTTCTCCAATAATTATTCTAAACATCGTTTTTATTTATTTTTGTAGGAAACGGAAAGTTTGGAGCTATGCCGGAGCTTCAATTTTAGGTGCAATAGGAGTTATTCTCCGAGTTATTGTAAGCACTCAACCTAATCTTGAAGTAGGTGGAGGCCTCCCTATAGGAATCACTGTACTCTATATAGTCTTAGGTGCCCTGGTTGCAATGAAAAATTACGAAGCAATGTTAGAATTAAAGATGTAAGTCTAAAAAATGTAGTTTCTTTGCATCATAAGTTGTTCAAGTACTAATTTCCATTTCCAAGTTGTATTATTTTCTATTTAATATGGATACTAATAAGTCCTAAAATTACAGCTATTCTGATGGTATTCTCAAAGTATGAAGAATGTCATTTTGAACAT
>PMMV01000049.1 GCA_003162115.1 Methanobacterium sp. | reverse complement strand
TTTAGTCGAAAATTATGGTTTAATTCCAATCGGTGACCCTAAAGAAGATATAAAGAAAATGTTAGGTTAAATAAATTTAACCTTTCTATTTTAATTTTTAATTTTTTTCTGAATTATTTTTTTAATAATCAAAATTTAAATCCTTTTTATAATCATATTAAGCGCTAAAATTCCAACCCAAGCTAAAGATGTAAATACGGCAGCCCATTCTAAACCCGGAACAGGTGAAGTCGGATTTAAATTGCTCAAAATATTTTTATTAACTGATAATAAGTACTGGAAGCATAGATCGATAATTATTACCAAAAAACCAAAATATGCTACTCCCCGAATGAATTTGGGATTATAAAAAAGTGCCATGTTTAGGAATATTATAATTATAAATAGCAGAATAAAAACACCCGCTGCTGCAATTAAGTGCTGCTGAATATATATTTCAGGATAAACGCCAACCATAATTAATGATATAGAAGCTAAGATACCAAGGCCCATTCCAATTATTAAAAATATTTTGCTCAATGTTTTAACGGGTTTCCAATTGTAGAGTCCTACAAAAAAAATTATCAAAATTAAACCAGTTAGAATACAACCCCAATTAAAAAAATAAGAACCTATGGGGTTTAGATTAATATTACCAAGATTACTGAGCCATTCATATAAAGGATTGTAAGGTACAGGGTATAGGGCCAAGGATATGAATGTAAAAACAGTGAAAACAACAACAGCTACGAGTCCAGTTATTGAACTCAGAGAGTATTTATGGTACTTTAATTCCATTGGTTTGCTCCTTGAATTGACCTACATAGTATTTGGGTTTAAGGTTTATTTATCAGTTTTTAATTTGCAGAGTTGTAAAATAGTGAATTGAATCTTATAAGAATTTTCAGTTATATCCCTCAGTTTATAATTAAAATTTCCATTGATGGATAAACCTTTATTTGGTGAATATCTTCTGCTAATCGGGTTTCATCATGGAAATTGAATTGTTATCTAGTTTTTCTTTTTTAATCCCTCTAGTTCATAGATAACTTATTATTGTTTAGAATACAATGTGGGTTTATATAAATACAAAAAAAAGATATAATAATCTCGTGTATAATGATTAATATAACGGTGATAGCCAATGATTAGTGTTAAAAATGTTTCTAAGACTTACAAGATGAAAGATGGTGCTGAGGTCAAGGCTTTAGATGATATATCCATTGATGTTAGTAAGGGAGAGATTCTTGGAATAATAGGTGTCAGTGGATCTGGAAAAAGTACACTTCTACGTATATTGAGAGGTGTTGAATCCTTCGATTCTGGGGAAATTATGATAGACGATGTAGATGTGAAGTATGATTCAAATCCATACTACTTCAGGAAATTACGAGAAGCAACAGCCATCCATCTTCAACGATCATTTGGACTCTGGTCTGAAACAGCACTTCAAAATGTTATAAGAAAATTAAATGGTGTTAAATATGGTGACGAAGGATTAACAAATTTCGATTCTGCATATGACGAATTTGGAGAGGAAGCAAGGGAAATATTAAAGGTTGTAGGTCTTGAAGAAAAGACGGATCATTTTGCCCCTGTTTTAAGTGGTGGAGAAAAGCAAAGACTGATAATGGCAAGACAACTGGCTAAAAAGCCTAAAGTACTGCTTTTAGATGAACCTGCTACCATGTCATGTCCGAAAACAAAACAAGATATTCTTAACGCCATAAAAAATATTAACAAAGAACTCGGGGTTACTGTGATAATCGTATCACACCTTCCGGAAGTACATCTCTACCTCTCAGACAGACTGGTACTAATGGAAAATGGTAAGGTAATTGATGAAGGAACTCCAAGAACCATAATTCCCAAGTTTATAATGGAAATGGATGAACCAGAACCTCCTAGAGAACCTGGAGAAATTGGGGATCCTGTGATTAAGGTGGCAGATATCAAGAAAAAATTTGTACTACTAAAGGGTGGAAACGTTTTAAAAATTGAAGATATTAATTTTGATGTAAAAAAAGGGGAAATAATCTCTTTAATTGGCCAAAGTGGTGCTGGAAAAACAGTTCTCTTACGTATGATGGCGGGATTAGAAATTCCAGATGCTGGGGATGTTTTATTCAAACTCAACAATGACTGGGTTGATATGCAGCAACCCGGTATTGTTAGAATGAAGGTAAGACGTAAATTAGGATTCATGCACCAGGAATTTTCACTGGTACACCACGCAACTGTAAAGGATCAGATAGCAGGCAGGCTTGGTGTTAAGGGAGAAAATGTTATTTCAAATGCTAAAAAGGTTGCTAAAGAACTGGGAATCAGTGAACAGGTATTAGATGTACTTTACCAGCTCACAGACCTTCCTGAAACCGAAGCAAAAATAAAGCTTGAAAAGGTTGGTTTAACACCTGACATCCTTGAAAAATTGTTCCCGAGCTTCCCAGATACTGAAGTCAATAAATATGCCAAACCTGTTTTTGAAGCACTTGATCTTCCAATGGAAATATTGGACAGACGTTCATATGAACTGTCAGGAGGACAAAAGGTCAGGGCAACACTGGCACTGATATTAACATCACAACCAGAAGTTCTTATACTGGACGAACCATTTGGAGACCTTGACCCAATAACTTTGAGGATTGTTTCAAACTCTCTAAAACGTATCAATAAAAAATTTAATACAACTATACTCATGGTAAGCCACCATGTAGATTTTATTGAAGAGGTTTCAAACAGAGCAATTCTGATGGAAGAGGGTGAACTGGTGATGGATGGAGATCCACATAAACTATCAGAAGAATTCATTAAAAGGTGTAATGCTGATTACCTTATTGGATTTGAAGAATTGAGGCAGCAACTAGCAGGTGAATGAATGAATTTTACTGAAGCTGAATTAAAACATGCCTACAGGCTACTTGCACCTCGACCTACGATAATAGTAACCACAGAGAGTAAAGAGGGCCATGTTAATGCAGCACCCTTTTCTTTTACCATGCCGGTTTCAATTAACCCTCCATTAATAGTCTTCGCCAGTGTACAAACTCACCACACCTTCAAAAATATAGAAGATACAAAAGAATTTGTTGTAAACATACCAAATGAAGATATTCTAAGCAAACTGTGGATCACAGGTGAAAAATTTCCTGAAGGAGTGAATGAGATAGAAAAAGCAGGTCTAACGCAGTTAGATTCCATAAAAGTTTCCCCTCCTAGGATAGAGGAGTGTTTGGCACACCTTGAATGCAAAGTACATTGGATCAAAGATTCTGGGGATCATAAAATAGTTGTTGGCGAGGTTATACATGCTGATACTGCAAAAAACATCCTTAAAGATGGTCTTCTTGATGTTGAAAACATAAAACCCGTTCTTCATCTTGGTGGAGTAAACTTTGTTGTTGGAGATCATCTGAGACAAGTTTAACAAATTTATATTTTACTAAATTAGGATATATTTAACCTCAAGAAAAAATATATAAAAGTTAAGTTTTTAGTGGAGGGATGGATTTTGTTCGAGAGGATAATGATTCCAACGGATGGTTCAAAGTTTGCAGCCAGATCAGAGGATGTTACGATGGAAATAGCAAAGAAATTCAATTCAACTGTTGTAGCAGTCCATATAATAGACGAGAAACTTATATACCCATTTGAGGTTCTTGAAGACGAAGGAAAATCAATACTAAAAAAAGTCAGAGAAAGAGCTGAAAAAGAGGATTTGGCTATTGAAGAGGTTTTAATTGTAGGAAGTCCCATTCACGACATGGCAAAAATCGTGAAAAAGACCAAATCAGACCTTGTAATTATTGGGACACATGGAAAGACCGGTCTTGAGAAACTGATCCTTGGAAGTGTTGCTGAAAGCGCCTTAAAAACAGTGCAGGTACCATTGCTTTTAGTTAAATGAATTTCAAACTTCTATCTCTTTAATATAATTCTTTTGTTCTTTAAATGAATTTAATAAAGATTTTTATTATAAAAATATCAGGAAGTGTGAAGAATGGAAATAATAACATTTGTTAAGGGAAAAATACCCGAATCTGAATTAAAAGATTTTTTAGCTGCCTATGCATCGATGAAAGAAGAAACAATTCCAGAAGGGTTAATAGCATCTTATTTACTTAAAGATATGATAGAACCCGATTTTTTCACAGTTGAAACAGTATGGGCTGATTCAGAAATACTAAAAAAGCTAATGGACAACGATGAAACAACATTAGATGTTAAACTATTTGAAAAATATAATGTAGACCCATCTGTTGAGATTCATGAAGTTCTGGATAACTATACCCAGTTCGAGGAGTAACAATACTCAATTTGAATCCTTGATTAGCTAATTCTTATTTTTTTTGATGGTATAAATGAGGCTTTGGAGTTTACATCCAAAATATTTGGATTCAAAGGGACTTACAGCACTTTGGAGAGAAGGACTTCTTGCAAGGGCTGTACTTAAAGGAAAAACAAGAGGATACAAAAACCATCCTCAACTCATAAAGTTTAAAAATCTTACAAATCCCATATCATTCATAGACTCCTACCTTTTAAATGTCTATAAAGAATCTGAGCTAAGATCGTATAAATTTAACAGAAACAAGATTGGACCAGATTTCACAGACTTAAGGATCAATGTTACAAGTGGACAAATTCAATTTGAACTCGAACATTTAGTATCTAAACTTAAAACGCGGGACCATTGGAAATACATTGATTTACTAAAAATAACGACTCCAAATACTAACCCTATTTTCACTGTTGTTGAAGGCGATATAGAACCATGGGAAGTCATTCATAAAATATAATATTGAATATAATATAATAATTATCTAAAGTAATAAAAAAATTCTTATTCTATAAAAACAAATATGAAAAATGATTATTTTGAATTAATTAAAGAGGTGTCAAATGAAGAAATACAAATGCAAAATTTGTGGTTATGTATATGATCCCGAAGCAGGCGAACCTAGAAGGGGAACTGCTCCAGGAACACCATTTGAAGATCTGAAAAATGAATGGCGTTGCCCTCAATGTGGTGCAGGATTAAACAGGTTTATTCCAAAATGAAGGGTAAAGAATTAGAATAATAAATTTATTGATATTATTTCAGTTATTTAAGTATAAAAAAAGAGGAGATGTAACATGAAGAAATTTTTGTGCACAGCATGTGGTTATGTATACGACCCTGAAGTTGGAGATCCAGATGCGGGGATAGCTCCTGGCACTGCCTTTGAAGATCTGCCTGATGACTGGATTTGTCCTTTGTGTGGTGTCGGAAAAGAGTTATTTGAAGAAACAGATTAGATATTGAAATATTTTTTTTATTAAATTTTTTAAATCTCCAAAGGAGGAAAAATATGGATGAAAAAATGGTTGATGCATTAAACAGTCAGTTGAATGCAGAGCTGTATTCTTCTTACCTATACTTATCAATGGGATCTTATTTTGAATCAGAGGATATGAGTGGATTTGCAAACTGGATGAGAGTACAAGCTCAAGAAGAACTAATGCATTCAATGAAGATACATGACTACATAATACAGAGGGGTGACAGGGTAATACTTACTAGAATAGAATCTCCTCCAACAGAATGGGAATCTGCACTTGAAGCATTTGAACATGTATACTCACATGAAAAAAAGGTTACAGGGCTTATAAATCAACTGGTAAATTTAGCAATTTCATTGGGTGATCATGCGACTAACAACTTCTTGCAGTGGTTCGTTGCTGAACAGGTCGAAGAAGAAGAATCATCAAGTGGTGTGCTTAAAAAAGTTAAAATGGCAAATGATTCACTAAGTGGAATTTTGATGTTGGATAATGAGCTTGCACAGCGAATTTTTAATCCCCCGGCACCTAAGGAATAAATTTTTTTTATTCTTTTTTTTATTAAATATTTTTTTTCAATTTTTTTCTGATCATTTAATTTGAAACGTCTTAAAAAAGCCCATAAAAGATTTTTAAGCCTATAATTTCCATTTTTCGAAATTTTTAAATATAAATAACTACAAATTATTAAGTAATATAGTTAGAAAAATGGGGGTGTATTATGGGTGAAAAAGTTTACATCGTGAAGAAGATGAAAGAAGATGAAAGAGGAATGCCCTTAATTGGAGATAAATTTCCTAAAATGGAAGTTCAAACTACTCAGGGTATGATGAAACTTCCAAAAGCATTTAAAGGAAAATGGTTTATACTTTTCAGTCATCCAGCCGATTTCACACCAGTCTGTACAACAGAATTTTTTGCTTTTCAGGAGAGATATCAGAAATTCAGAGACTTAAACTGTGAATTAATTGGACTGAGCATAGACCAAATATTCGCTCACCTTAAATGGATAGAATGGATCAAGGATAATCTTGGAGTTGAAATCGAGTTCCCAGTAATTGCAGATACAGGTCGCATAGCTAAAACCCTAGGATTAATTCACCCAGCAAAAGCAACCAACACAGTCAGAGCCGTCTTTATAATAGATCCAGAAGGAATTATCCGAGCAATACTCTACTATCCACAGGAACTGGGACGTAATATTGACGAGATTCTAAGAATGGTCAAGGGATTCCATCAAATCGAGAAAAAACAAGTGGCAATACCAGCTAACTGGCCTGAAAATGATCTTATAGGTAAAGGACTTATATTACCACCAATACCGGATATAGAAAAAAGTAAAAAACGTTCAGATAAATATAAATGTTTCGATTGGTGGCTTTGCTATCGAAATTATTACAAATGGTAAATTTACATTTAGACAGAATGGAGGAAAGATCGTGGAAAATAAGTTTTACAAACTTCCTGAACTTACCTATGGATACGAAGATCTAGAACCTTATATGTCAGAAGAACAATTAAAACTGCATCACGATAAACACCATCAAGCATATGTAGATGGTGCTAATGCACTACTGAAAAAATTTGATTCAAGGAATTCAGTAGAGTTTGATGTGAAAGCAGATGCAAAGGAATTAACTTTCCATGTTGGCGGATATGTATTACATAAATTCTTCTGGGAAAATCTTGGACCTGCAAGTAAAAATGGGGGAGAACCTACTGGAACTCTAGCAAAATACATAAAAAAGGATTTTGGAAGCTTTGAAAGATTTAAAAAAGAATTTTCACAGGCTGCTGCTAGTGTTGAATGTTCCGGATGGGCAGTATTAACGTTATGTAAAAAGACAGATAGAATATTTATATGCAGATTGAAAAACATAATGTTAATGTAATTCCAGGCTTCAGAATAATGATGGTTCTAGATATGTGGGAAAACAATTAAATTTCATTACCTTTTGTGCACATAAACGATCTATTTTCCTACTTTTTTTATTTTTTGTAATACTCTATTCCTTTACATACTTAATTCAATTACCAAATGGTTAGAAAAATTACAAATAGTTAGTTAATAATTCTTATACATAATTTGTTTATTGTCATAGAATTTAATAATGTAATAATGGAGGCATAATTATGAAAGTTTTATTAGTAAATGGTAGCCCTCACCCCAATGGTTGTACTTATACTGCACTTGAAGAAGTAGCAAAGACGTTAAATACTGAGAGAATAGGAACAGACATATTCCAGGTTGGAACAAAACCTATAGCCGGTTGCATTGCATGCGCAACTTGTGCAAAAACCGGGCACTGCTCTTTTTCAGATTCTGTCAATGACTTCCTTGATCTCGCCAAGGATGCTGATGGATTTATTTTTGGTTCTCCCGTGCATTATGCTGCTGCAAGCGGTGCCATAACTTCTTTCATGGATCGCGCATTTTATACAGACTTGCTTGCAGATAGACAGTCTTTTTACTTAAAACCGGCTGCAGCTGTTGTTTCCGCCAGACGGGCCGGGACAACTGCTACATTTGACCAGCTCAACAAATATTTTACAATATCACAAATGCCTGTAATATCATCACGTTATTGGAATATGGTCCATGGTGCCACAGCAGAAGATGTGAAAAAAGACTTGGAAGGATTACAGACCATGCGCGTGCTTGCAAGGAATATGGCCTGGTTTTTAAAGTGCAAAGAGGCTGGCACAAAGGCTGGGGTACAGCTCCCAGTGTTGGAAGAAACTGTCTACACCAATTTTATTCGGGAATAATCTCAGTAAGAATCAATTCCCAATGTAAAATAATTATCATTTAAATCTATTAATAAGTAAAAAAAGTGAGGATTGGTAATTATGAATTTAAAAGAAGAGAAATGCCTCATAGCCTATTATTCACGTGAGGGAAATAATTATGTTGATGGAAGGATTGTGAATTTGTCCATCGGTAACACAGAAGTAGTTGCAAAGATAATCCAGGAAATTACAGAAGGCGATCTTTTTCAGATTGATACAGTAAATTCTTATCCGGAGGATTATACAGAAACCACCAATGTGGCAAAAAAAGAACAGGATGACAATGCCAGACCGGAGCTTTCAACCCATGTAAAAAATATGGATTCTTATAATGTGATACTATTAGGTTATCCTAACTGGTATGGAACGATGCCAATGGCATTGTGTACATTCTTAGAAGAATATGATTTTTTTGGAAAAACTATTATCCCATTTTGTACTCATGAAGGAGGCGGTTTAGGTCGCAGCGAAAATGATATTGCAAAACTTTGTCCTCAGTCAACCATATTCGACGGTCTTACAATCCGAGGGCGTGACGTAAAAAATTCACAAAATGATATATCCAAATGGTTAGTAATATGAATGAAATATTTTGAATACAAAAAAATAAAAATTTTTAAACTGTGAATCTAATATTGCTATCTCAAATTAACAAAACCTATGATTAAATGACATAATCAATATCTAATTATATGAATAAATGAATGTATCAATGAGTAAACACATAGAGTAAAGATATTAGGTTGCCATATGTGGGAACACGCATACTACCTAGACTATCAAAATAGAAGACCAGATTACATAGATGCATTCTGGAAACTTATTAATTGGGATGAAGTAAATAGGAAAATGGATGTTTGGCTGAGATCACCTTAAACCAAATTTCCCTAATTTTTTTTTAGGAAAATATTTAAAAAAAGAAATAAATTATGGTCTTTTTGTTATTCTAAATCTTCTTTTAGCAGCACCACAAGATGGACAGAACCACATATCTGGTAGATCTTCAAAGGCAGTGCTTGGCGCTGTTTTATTTCTTGGTTCACCCTTTTCAGGATCGTATACATAACCACATATCCCACATCTGTATTTATCCATAAAAATACCTCCAATGAATTACTTAATTCTCATTTTATATTTTTATTTAGATAACGTTTAACCAAATTCTAGTTAATATAT
>PMMV01000070.1 GCA_003162115.1 Methanobacterium sp. | reverse complement strand
GAGATATTTGGTTTTCTTGGTCCGAATGGAGCAGGAAAAAGTACTACTATAAGGATGCTCTGCACCCTTTCCAAACCCACATCTGGCTCTGCTAAAATTGCAGGTCACGATCTAATAAAAGAACCATCAAAAGTTAGAGAAAAAATTGGGCTAGTTGCAGAAAAAATGATAATGTACGACGATTTAACTGCAGCTGAAAACTTACGATTCTTTGGTAAACTTTATAAAATGCCAAAACAAAAAAGAGAAGAACGAATTGATCAATTATTGAATCTAGTAGATATGCAAAAATGGAAAGATACACAGATCTCCAAGTTTTCAACAGGTATGAAACAACGTATCAATGTTATAAGAGCACTATTACCTGAACCGGAAATACTTTTCATGGATGAACCTACACTGGGCTTAGATCCTCAAACTACATTTTCTATCAGAGAGATTATCCGGGATATTAACAATAAAGGTGTTACAGTCATATTAACAACACATGCCATGACAGAAGCAGAAGTACTGAGTGATCGTATCGCTATTATAGATCATGGTAAGATTGCAGCTTTAGATACACCTCAAAATCTTAAAAATATATTGTCAAAGAATGATACTTCCATTTTTACAGCTAAGATCATGAATTTAACATCTAAAATGATAGAAAAAATCAAATCGCTTAAAGTTGTAACAGCATTGGCACAACAAGATGATCATAATCTTAAAATTAGTGCAAACGGTGCAGGTGCACTCAACCAAATCATTGACACCATTAGAATCGAAGGTGGAGACATATCCTCAATTACCAATAGTAACGAACCAACACTTGAAGACGTTTTCCTGACAGTAACAGGTAAAGAAATACGTGACCATGCAAATGAAAAATCAAACATATTACAACATGGCAATAATCCACAGGATCGGGTAAGGTAATTCTATGAATATAATAAACATACTAAAAGACAGTTATCACATAATGGAAAAAGACTTGCTCGCACTTAGACGTAACCGTGAGTCAGTGGCTGCATTAATAATTCTGCCAATTGCATTTTTACTCTTGTTTGGTTACATTTTTCCAAGTGCTACCATAGAACAACACATGCCAGTGGGAATAGTAAACCTTGACAATGGTCAAGCCAGCATTGCATTTGTAACACAGATAGAAACTTTGAATAAAAATTCGGGTGCTATGAATATCTTAAATTATTCAAGCGTTGAAGAGGCCAAGACTCAAATCNNAACAGTAATCCACAACTTTCATCTTCTGTCGAAAGTGCTGCATCAAACACTATCACAGGTTTAAATGGTATGCAAGCAGAGATCAATGTAGTAAAAATGGGCTCGACTACTGTAAATGCACAATCAACAGTTTTTCCTTTCACCCAAAATATTGAAACAACAATTCCCGGTAAATCAAATTATTTCAATTTCTTGGCACCGGGATTAATGATCATGATTGTTATGATAACAGTTATGACAGGAATTCCAGAAGCAATTTCAAAGGAAAGGGAAATGGGAACATTTGATGGCATGCTATCTGCACCAATCAACCAAATCTCCATTATTCTAGGATACACTGCTTCACTATGTGTCAAAGGATTTGCACAAGTTATTTTAGTCTTAACAATAGCTATCATATTCTTTGGTGTTACAGTTCAAGGAAGCATTTTATTAGCATTCTTCTTGCTACTATTAGGTATTTTCAGCTTCGTAGGGATTGGAATATTAGCTGTTTCCTCTTCAAAGAATCAAGCCACGGGTACTACAATCGTGAATTTGATAATGTTCCCTATGATGTTTCTTGCAGGTATATTCTTTCCCATACAACAGATGCCTTGGTTTATGCAAGACATTTCTAAGATAATACCATTAACCTATGCTGCAGATGCAATGCGAAAAGTGATGTTGTTAAACGCGAATATCGGTGATGTACTAACCCAAATCCTAATACTTGTAGGCTTTGGAATAGTAACAATGAGTATGGCAGTAATACTATTTAGAAAATCAATGACAAGTTAAAAAAATAGAATAAAATGGAGGATTCAAAGAAATTTAGGTTAAAAATATTTAATGTTAGTAATAGTGGATTAAACCACTATTTACAAATTTAAATCAAAAAAAATATCAAGTTTCTAAAGAAATAAAAGTTATTAATGATTTAAAATAATAAACGAATTAATTTTTAACTTAAGGAATCTTTTTTTAATTTTTTTTGAATAACTTCCCAGATGGACTCTAACCTAATGAGGATATATTCTGATTTTCAAACATTTACTTCATGATAATATATTGGTGTTGATGAGTATATGAGAGTGAGTGAAGGAGTACCCCAAGGACGAATTGCAGAGTTATATAATCCTGAAATGTTCCAGGAACATGAAGAAGTCATTGTATTTACTAGGGATGAATTCAATCGCTTTTACACTTCTATGCGACGACAAATAGACTATATTAATAGAATAGATCTGTATTTTGATAGAAGTGAAGAATGGAAGTTAATTGGATATTGGCCGAAAATATTGGAGAAAATACACATTTTAGATGTAAATATGGATTCATTATTAAAAAAAGAACCAGTACAATGCTATCTTGATGCAACATTATATAACACTGTCATAAGTACCCATAAAAACATTGAAGGATCAAAAAGAAAAGTATCAGTACAACTAAATCTTCCAATTTAAATCTACTAATTAAAACTGATGATATAATAAATTCGGGCTTAACGAATTAAATCTTCTATGGGTGCCTATAATTAGGCCTATTGGATCTAAAAATGAGATTATGCTTTTAGGATAATAAACTATGGAACTTTATAATAATATTTTGCCTGCCATACTAATAGTATATTTTAGAATTATTCTGATACATCTAAAAGAATATTATCATCCTCTATACTTTCATTTTCAAATGATTTTCCATCTTCTTTTTGTAAGTAGTTTCCATAACTCATTCTAATATAGTCTCTGGATTTTCCTCCTGTGTTAAATAGTAAATCAATTGCAGATAGATATGGTATAAAATCTGCACCTATTTGCGGGTAAACTGGATGAGGGAATTCAAACCAGTACAGATCTACATTTTTTTGTTTAAATTTTTGAAATTCGTTATAATCAATATAATTCCTTGCTGCTGGACCACTTATATATACATCAGCACCTAGATAATCGCAAATATTCAATATAGAGTCTACCTTCCTACCATCTAAACCATCCATATCCGATAATTTAATAAAATGAGGTATTTTTAGACGCAGTAATTTAGAAATTTTTTCATTAATATAAATATCAAGATCAACTAGAAGTTCCCAATCTCTAGTAAATATTTCCTCTATATCATCTTTATAATCATCAAAATAAGGTGCCTTAGCATATGAAGAGGATATTAAATCCCAATGCTTTTCTTTCCAATTTAACACTTTATTTTTCTGTTTGTAAGTTATAGAGTTATTTATACTTACTTCATTTATCATTTGACCAAAATTTTTATTTACAGGAACCGTAATCCATTTAGACTTATTATCAGTAGTCTTTATTCTATTCCTTCTTTGCCAGGATTGCTTTACGAATTGAACATCATCAGCAAAAACAAAAATATCAGCCACATCAATCATTCCAAAGTAACCAATCCAAGGAAAATAAAAAGGTTGTAAAATAACTACCTTCATATGAATCACCATATCACATTAACCTTATATATCATTTTATAAATTATTTAGTTCATACTAGTTAAACAATAAATTTATTTTGTTTATAATAGTATTTAAACATTAAAGTATATCTGTTTCAATATACTGGATATATTCTGAATCATATTCCCATATTTAGGTTATAACAAATACTGAAAAGAAAAAAAATACAGTGTTTCTAGAATATGTTATAAAAAATTAGAATAATTATATTTATTCATAATAACTTTTTAATTAAATGATTTAAGGTTTAGAACCAGTTCTGAATTATCTCTGGATTCAAATATTTCTAATTTATGGTCTAATTTGGTTTTATATCCGCATTTGGGACATTTATATATTCATCCATACAAAATCATTCTCCATTAAACAATTCAGAAATTCTATAAAAAAGTATAACCATCTTAATTACCACCGGAAGTATATTTCCTCTTTAATGACTTGTGGAGATATTAAAGAATATGATGTAATTATTTATTAAAAAAAGGGAAAAAAAGTTATTTATGGATTTAATATGAATAGATTATATTGGAGGTAGGATGCTATGCTCACCCAGATTAAGTAGGGTATGAGTAGGATTCCTGCAGGTTTTGAAATACGGTAAAACACTAGGATGTTAATAAGTATGGCGATCCAAAGTAGTAATACCAGAACTAAACCTCCAAATATGTTGTGGCCTCCGAAAAATACTACCGACCACACTACATTTATGGCTAGCTGTACTGCAAATACCACTATGGCAATTTGTACATCTTTCCTACCTAAACCTTTTCTCCAAATCAAGAAGAGTGATGTTCCAATTAGAATATACAAAGTACTCCATATAGGTCCGACAACCCAGTTTGGAGGTGTCCATCCCGGTTTAGCCAGATAAACATACCATGTAGTAATTTCTTTGAGAGTGTACAGTGTACCCACAGAACCAGCCAAAAATACTATCAATATCGAAATAACTAATCTCGGGATCTCACGAATACTAAAACTATTCATTAACTTAACCCTCCACATTTTTTAATTTTATGGAATACCTTTATTAAATATATTTTTTGCATTAGCATTAAATTTTTTGATTATTTATTAATATTATGGATAGCAATTGAGAACATGGGATTACTCATAGAACTATTTACCCCAACTTCCAAACGAGGTTGATGTGCACTTACTGCGCAAATAGACAAAAAGGAAAAAAATCATAAGGTTTATAGAAATTCTCAATAGTATATTTTTTATAATTTAATATGCAATTTTTATTATGAAAGAAAAAGACAGAAACAAGATTTTAGCCCTATTATTTGTTGGGGTTTTCATGGGCTCCTTGGATATAGGTATAGTAGGGCCAGCATTACCTGCAATTAAAGCAGCTTTTGGTGTTGATGTAAGACTTGTTTCTTGGATTTTCTCAATATATATCCTGTTTTTCATGATTGGAACCCCTTTAATGGCTAAACTATCTGATCTGTACGGAAGGAAAACTATATACATTTTAGATATTTTTCTATTTGCATTAGGATCCATTATTACTGTTACATCATTTTCATTTGAAACTCTTCTAATTGGAAGGGCTATTCAAGGTTTTGGTGCTGGGGGTATATTTCCGGTTGCAAGTGCATTCATTGGGGACACTTTCCCACCGGAAAAAAGAGGAAGTGCCTTGGGATTAATAGGTTCAGTATGGGGTATTTCAGGACTTTTAGGGCCTATTTTAGGTGGTTTGCTTTTAAATTACGGATGGCAATGGCTGTTTATTTTAAATATACCATTAGCAGCTATTGTGATAGCTTTAGGTTTAAAAATATTACCACAAAGCAAAAAAGAGAATAATTTAAGATTTGACTGGTACGGAACTGCTGTTCTGGCTTTACTTGCGAGTTCATTGGCTTATGGTGTAAATCAGATCGATACTACTCACTTCATGGCAAGCGTTACCTCGATTGGTACGTGGCCATTTCTAATTGGTGCAATTATATTATTATTTATCCTCATAAAAGTTGAAAGAAAAGCAGATGACCCTGTTATAGAAGTTAATCTTTTAAAAAGTCGAGAAGTTAAAATAGCAACAAGCATCTCTTTTGGAACAGGACTCAACCAGACGGCAATAATATTTTTACCAGCATTCGCTGTAGTAATCCTTTCACTAACCATTTCACAAGCCAGTTTAATGGTGATACCACTTGTTGTGACGTTAGGTATAAGTGCACCCTTAATTGGTAGATTGTTAGATAAATACGGTTCAAAAAAGATAATGTTAGTTGGTACAATTATATTGTTTATAGGATTGTTCATGTTAAGTAGTTTTGCAAGCTCATTTTACCTGTTTATAATATCTGGAATGATAATAGGGGTGGGATTAAGCAGTATATTAGGATCACCCCTAAGGTATATAATGCTCTCAGAAAGTCCTGCTAATAAGCGGGCTTCAGGACAGGCACTCATAAATATTAATTCGAGTGTAGGTCAGCTTGTGGGAGCATCACTTATTGGTGCGGTAATATCATCACAGGGAGGAACTGCATTAGGTTACCAATCAGCATATATATTGATAGGATTGGTAGCTGTTATAATGGCTTTATTAACACTAGGACTTAAAAAACAAAAAGAACAGCTTGCAACGATGCAAAGTAATATATAACAATTATTTTTCACTCTTAAATTTTGAAAATAAAATCTTTTAGGGTACAAAAAACTATAATTAAATGATATGATTAGTAACATCTATATCAAATAAACGAAGATAATAACAATATTAACAAGTTAGCTTTAAATAAAAACAATATAAGACATCCATAATCTATAGCAACAAGTATATACAATAGTTGTTATTGGCTTAAAAAAGTCGTTCTGAGCTTCCTTTACAAAATAAGGCCATAATAATTAAGAAGTAAGCTATCAAAAGAATAATTATGTAAATATGTATTGCATTGAGAGTTTAGAGTGAAAGAGTGCAGAAAATGGTATATTGCCCCATCAATTAGAATAGATTTCAATTATAAACGAGATAAAATAGTTTAATTCTTAAATAGTGGCTTATAATAGCCGAAAAATATAAACTATTGACTTTAATATAGTATTTTGCCTGCGTACTTTGATATCAATTTTAAATCATATATGTGGTTTAATATAACGCATGCAGTTAATTTAAGAAATTGTAATATACAAAACTACTAATAAAATTAAATTACATTATAAATTATCTAAAATATTCATATAAAAAGTTCCCTGAGTTTTATTTTATTTAATAATGAAAAATTTTTCAGATAAAAATTTTGGAAATATAAAATGAATGAAAAAGTGGAATTATCATTAAGACGTCAACATATTGATTCAAAAATGAAAACCAGGCTTAGAATCTACTCGATTATAGCCATTATTTTGTTAATCTTTATTGCATATGAAGTTTCATTAGGCACCATCACAATTCTATTGGCTATTCTTGGTATAGTTGTCGGACTAATCATAGGTTCCATATTAGGTCGCGTGTTTCGATTGGATTGGGATGAACAAAATAGTAAAGTTACCGGGTATATAGACTTGATCGGAGCGTTTCTTATAATAATGTATTTAATATTCTTATTAACTGAAATACATTATCTGCAAACAGATTTAGTTCTAAGCGTATTCGCAGGAGTTATGTTGGGAAGGGTACTGATCACAAGACATAACATGACTAAAATTCTGAAGGCATGGAAAGTCGTATAATATTATGACTCGGATGTAGAAATTTAAATTAAGGATTCTACGTATCTGCTATGGTTACTATTAGATTACGCATCACATAAATATGTTTACATATAAATGAATGTGTTTAATCATAGATGCATACATTTTATTTATATATCTACATACTTACTATGTTATTTAATCATAGGTGCTGTTAATTTGAGATGTAACTTATTAGCTGAATTTCTAAATTAAATTTTCTATTTTTAAATCTGCTTCTAATAATTATTGTATTGTTCCAATTGTCATGAGTGTTAAACATGAATATATTAGGATTAATGCAAGAACATCGAAAAGTAGATGGGGAAAAATGATCCCATCAATGACTCCTAAATATTTATTCCAGTTGGAGTATTCATCTTTTCTTCTTTTATTTTTCCATCTAGTACATATATACTTCTTTCAGCCATATTTGCTACGTTTTGTTCATGTGTTACCATTATTAGGGTTACATTTTCCTTTTTGTGTATGTCTAGGAGTAGTTTTATTATGATTTCCGATGTTTTTGAATCTAGAGCTCCTGTTGGTTCATCTGCCAGTATAATTGAGGGATGGTTGACTAATGCTCTTGCTATGGCTACACGTTGTCTTTCACCTCCAGAAAGTTTGGTTGGTTTTTGGTTGATCTTATCAGATAAATTAACTGATTTTAAAATTTCTAATGCTCTTTCTTCCATTTTTTTATCGGGTATACTTGTTTCTATTAATGGTGTTTGAACATTTTCAAGTACTGTTAGATTTGGGATCAGGTTATGAAGCTGGAAAACAAATCCAATCTCATTTAACCTGAATTTGCTTAGATCTTTTTTTTGCATTAGATCATTATCAGCCACGTAGATATTGCCCTCATCGGCCCTGTCCAGTGCTCCAATCATGTTAAGGAGTGTTGATTTTCCAGAACCAGATGGTCCTATGATTGATACAGATTCTCCTTTTTTAATTTCAAGATCAATGCCATTTAAAGCTTTTATTGTACCATTTTCGTAGGTTTTTTTGAGATTTTTTATTTCAATTATATTATTCATAGCGCAGTGCCTCCGTTGGTGAGAGTCTACTTGCCCTGTATGCAGGGTAGATTCCACCTATTATCCCAAGGAGCAATGCAACACCGATTCCTTTAAGTAGAAGTAATGCTGAAAATGATGGCACAATGCCTATTAAAAGATGAGTAGTGGTAATAAGTTCTACGATTCCTACAGCGATAGCTAAACCTACTACTATTGCTATTAATGATAATACGAGAGATTCACTGATTATCATCGTTAATATCCTCTTTTGACTCCATCCGATTGCTCTCAATACTCCAATTTCTCTAGTTCTTTCACTTACAGCCTTCATCATGGTGACAATAACAACAATACCACCTATTATAATTGCAAGTAGTGATACTGCCCATGCACCGGAGCTTATGACTTGAAGTCCATTATTCATCCTGTTATTTCCTGAAAGAGAAGTTGATGTTGATAGTTCATTTGGATATTTTTGTTGAATTGTAGTAGCTAATGTATTCGCATTGGTTCCATTGGTGGCTTTAACCAGTATCAAGGAAACCTGTCCAGTGTTTCCTGTTAGATTTTGAAGCTCGCTTAAGGACATTACAATTCCCCTATCATCCATGAAATTGCCTGTTTCGTAAATTCCAACAACCTTGAAGGTCTGATTGGAAATGATGATAGTGTCGCCTACAGTTTTATTCAAACTTTGAGCTGCAGTTTGGCCAATTATTACCTGATTTGAATTGGAAAACACCGTTCCGTTGGTTATAGCAATGTTATCCATGCTTAGTGAACTGCTATCAATTCCTATTATACTGGTCATAGATCTGAAATTTCCACCAAAACCGCTACCAGAACCACTGTTAGAAGTACTACTGGTACTGTTGGTGTTATTCAGATTGGTCATTGTCCGTAAAACACCAACTGCACTACCTACACCGGATATTTGTTGAATTTCACCAACACTTGTCTGGTTAACAAACTGTTCATTACCAAAACCTCCTCCTGAACCGCTTCCTCCGTTATTTCCAGTATTAGTCCCATTAATAACAGAGAAGTCAGCTGCACCTGCAGTAAGTGCATTTTGGGTGGATTCAGATAAAGTATCGGTAACAAGACCAAGTCCCACCACAGCAGCTACACCTATTGCAATTCCAATCACTACAAGAATACTTCTAGATTTATTTCTAAATATATTCTTTAATATTAAGTTTGAGAATTTCATAAATTTCCTCCACCAAGTTTCATTGGAACTTTATATAAGCAAATCAATATAACTAATTACGCACAATTTATACCATATTTACACCCCAATCCATACCAAATCAATCCTAAACCACCTTTTAATCCTTAAAATATATCTGAATTTTTTAAAACTAAAAGTATGCTAAGATGAAATTATTCTCTGGTATCAATTGATAAAATCAAAACCATTATACAAAATAGTTCGGAGTGTTTTACATCATATGGACAAACTTGTCATCGATGATCCACAATCTTTTAAGACACAGAAAAATATCATTCAATTTTGGCAGAAAATGAAGAAAGGACAAGACGAAACGTTTTCTCCATTGAAAAAATCAATAATTACAAAGATCCAACATTCGCCCCTTGACGAAAAAGCTGACAGTTTGCTTCCTTTAAATCAAATTTAAAGACTATTAGAGCTTTAAATCAAGTGAGTAATCATCTATAGCAAGTGAATTGTTGGATAATTTTATAAAAATTAAAATAAATGATCTGAAAATGGATACTTAGCAAATCATTGAGNNATGAAGGTGTGTTGCCTGCATACGTAATAGATAAAAGAATTGATGATTTATATGCTCATATTTTTTCTTTATCTAACTACACAAAATTACTGTACTTCATATGTAAGCAATGGTCCTTCTATTTGGACCTTCTAATTTCCGATGTTTTTTTCTGCTACTTTACTACTAGATTCTGCAAGGGCCGTTGATAAATTCTCATTTGTATTATAAAGATATACACTGAGCAACTCTGAAAGGGTCATTACTGATTCACATTATTTAAATAAAAAAAATTCGATATATTGTTTAATACCTATCAAAGATTTTATACATCAATTTCGTAGTATATCCCTGCACTTTTGGGTATGGGTATATCCATTACACATAACTGTACTTCATCTGCACGTTATCATCCTTCTACTTAGGAGCAAAGTATAGCACTTGATTTCCGGGCCCAATACTTTCAGATTCTTAGGGTCGGCTGATAAATTCTCAGTTTTATTGTATAGATATACACTAAGGTAACTCTGAACAGGGGTTTCACTGAAATAGGTTTTATATTCAATTATAATGATAAATTCTATTTCTGCATTGAAGCATAAATTAATATAATTCAATTTTTTTTAGTGAAGATTCTTGTTAATCTTTTAATCGAATAGTCATTTTTGAAGTGATTATATAATTATTAACTTCAATTTATTTTTTTTTAAAATTATCTATTAATCGATATAGACAAGTTTAAATATTAGTTTAATCTATTTAAAATTAAAATAAATAGTTTATAACAAATATTTATATATCGAT
>PMMV01000105.1 GCA_003162115.1 Methanobacterium sp. | reverse complement strand
AAACAAAGTGATCTCTTAAAAGAATTATTACAATCTCGACAAACTACTTTGGACAGTTTTATACCAAATTAATAGATGATATAATGGTTCTAATTTACAGAAGACCTTCAATCAAAACAAGAATGGCAATGAGCAAAACAGCTCTAAATCTTAAACATGTGCAAAACCGCAGATATGAAGAAATAACATATGCTGAAGAGTGTATCAAAAAATTTACAAACCATAAACATGTTAAAATTGTTAACAGTGGAAATTCTGCCATACTCTCTGTAATGAGCACCTTTAAAGGGAAGATAATGATCCCCGACCAGGGAGGATGGATAGGATTCANNAAAGATGGCAGAATTCTGTGGTCTAGAAATTGTTTACCTTCCAACCGAATTTGGATTGGTAAAAATCGAAGTTCTAAAGCATTTTATTGAAAAATTTAATCCTGAAGCTCTTTTCATAACTAGTTTTGCAGGTTACATGGCAGACCAACCTTTAAGTAATATTTATAATGTTTGTGATGATATGGGAGTTGTAATGGTCGAGGATGCATCCGGTGGAATTGGTGATGAAAATGGTCTACTGGGAAATGGTGATCATGCCCATATTATTCTTGCATCTACAGGATCACCGAAAACAGTTAATGTTGGGAATGGTGGTTTCATCTCCACCGATAATACCATATTATTTGAATCTGCAAAAAATATTTTAAGTAGTGTAAAGGCAGATCCTGTTACATGCGCAGGAATTGCATCTGAGATAAAAAATGCCCCTCAAGTGATTTCAAAAACCATTGAAGCATGTAAATTTTTAAAATTAGAGATAAATGAGTTTAGAGAAGTGTTACATAATAATAGACAGAGTTTAAACGTTGCAGTTCCAGATGAAACTCCTAAAAAATTGGGTTATCAACTCAGAAAAGGATTGAATGTTCATGGTGGAAGTATAATTACTGTATGTCCAAATTACAACAGAGTTAATTTAAAATCAGTCTGTATAGAAATAAAAAATCTTGACATTCGTTGTATGACACCAGAAAACCTTGATATAATCATTCAATTATTAAAAACTCAGACTTGAGAAATTTATAAATATTATAATCTTTGTTTTAATTAATCATTTAATTCAAGATACAATTATACATTTATCTCTAGTATTTCCAATAATATATTATTAAATTTTTGAGAGGGTATAATATGGGAATTTTGAAACTTACTGATAAAGATCTTACAAAAATGGTAAAAAATCAGGATATAAATGGATTGATAAAAGCCCTGACTCATAAAAAAGATATATTCATAAGATACAGAGCTGCCGAAGCACTTGGAGAAATTGGGAGTGCAATTGCTGTTGATCCCCTATAAAAACTCTTGAAGATGAAGATGGAGACGTTCGGAGTATGGCAGTTTTTGCACTTGGACAGATAGGTGATAAAAGAGCTGTAGAACCATTAATTAAAAATTTAAATGATGAATATGGCGAATTTATAGAAATGGTTATATTTGCACTTGGAGAAATTGGAGATAATCTTGCATTGGATGCTAAAAATTGCAACGAGCGATGATAATATTTATGTAAAAAAAAATGCAGAAAAAGCCATAAGAAAGATAATAAATAAAAATAGCTGAACCTAGTCCAATTATTTTGTATATTATATTATTAATTTTATCTTATTTTCTAGGCCAAAAAACTTAATCTATGTTTCAATTATCAAAAGAGATGTTCTTTCCATTAAAATTTTTGAAACACTCCCCGTAGTTTCAACTTCGACGTTTAATATACCATATAATTCTTTTAATTTATCAGCAGCAGCCTCAAGAACTATATCTTCCCTTTCACCTAGAACATCTTCTAACTTCTCCATGATGTTCTTTTCACAATCAACTGCAACTGCGCAGACTTTCATATCCCCATTTTTTATTCCCAGCATTTTGAGGGCTTGTGATATCTGCCTCTGACCAGACGTCCTTACACAAATTTCAAGACCAAGATCGTTTGATATATTTTCTTTCCTAGAAAAAGATTTGATTGCGTGTATCGTTGCGTGTATCACATGTTTTTTACCAGCTATTCCTTCTGCATTCATGAGTTGGATAGTGCATTCAGGATTAAATTTATTCAGATCATACATAAGCTGTTTAAAATCGTTTATATTAGATTTATAACCTGCAACCTGTATATTAAAATCTTCTCTAAGTTCATTGATTATAATTTCTTCACTCATTCTTTCCCTTCCATGATAACAGATAAAATATGGATTTTCTTAAATTAAACTTGTTTTTGAATGAATTCATAATTTAATTAAAATTTAGAAAAAAAGTTCATTAATTCATGTCTGAGGATAATTTATCCTTTTCATTAGCCTCATTAATCTTTTTATCACTGACAATCTTATTAACTCCTCCTAACACAGCTTCTACACTTGCCATTATTATATCTGGCTGTGTGCTTCGCGCACTGACAATATTATCACCATTTTTGAGCTTGACAACAACATCAATAAGAGCATCTGCGCCCCCTGTTATTGCATCAACATGATATTCTTCTAGCTGTATATCTGCAACGTCTTTCATACTTTTCTTTATTGCGATAATTGCTGCATCTACAGGACCCACTCCAACACCAGCTTCCACTTTTTCAATTCCATCTACATTGATTTTCACTGATGCTGTTGGTGTGACCTTATTTCCTGAAACAACAGTGAGTTCTTGGAGTTCCACCGGTTTTTCTGGGAGGACTCCGAGTGCATCTTCTGCAATTGCCTGCAGATCTACGTCAGTGACTGATTTTCCCATATCTCCAAGAGATTTTATTCTGGAAAATATTTGTTCAAATCTTACATCGTCAACCCTAAGACCCATTTCCTTGATCCTCTTTCTAATAATATGGGAACCAACATGTTTGCCCATTACGAATCTTCTTCTATGACCCACTAGTTCAGGTGTAATTGGCTCGTATGTTTCTGCTTTCTTCATAACACCATCGGCATGTATGCCTGATTCATGTGCAAACGCGTTTTCACCTACTATTGCTTTGTTTGGTTGCAGATATATCCCTGTCATCCTAGCAACTGTTTTTGACATTTCATACAACATTTTAAAGTTAATTGTGGTCTTTACATCATAGAGAGAGTAAAGTGAAACTACAACTTCTTCTAGGGATGCGTTACCAGCACGTTCTCCTATACCATTAATAGTTACATGTGCTTGACTTGCACCTGCCCGGAGTGCTGATAGGGTATTTGCAACTGCTAATCCAAAATCATTGTGGCAATGTACACTTACAGGTACTCCCAGTCCAATCAGACCCTTGTAAAATTCATAAGATTTTTCAGGTGTAAGCATTCCCACTGTATCGCAGGCACATATCCTTCTTGCCCCAGCTTCTATTCCTTCACTGAACAGTTGTTTTAAAAAAGTGTAATCACTCCGGGTAGCATCTTCTGCAGATAATTCAACCAGCAAACCATTATCAACGGCGTATTCTGCTGCTTCAATTGCCGTTTGCTTTACTTCTTCTCTTGTTTTTCTAAGTTTATGTTCTATGTGAAGATCCGATGTAGGAACAACCAAATGTACACTTTCAACACCGCATTCAAGCGCTGCATCTACATCAACTTTAACTGCCCGTGCAAAGCTACATATTTCGGCTGAAAGTCCTTCAGAAACTATTTTTTTTATTCCTTCCCGTTCACCAACAGAAGTTATGGCTGAACCTGCTTCAATAACGTTCACTCCGAGTTCATCGAGCTTTATCGCTATTCTAAGTTTTTGATCCGGAGTTAATGAAACTCCTGGAGTCTGTTCACCGTCCCTAAGTGTTGTGTCAAATATTCTAACTTTCAAGATCCCCCACCACTTATCCAAAGAATAAAATCATTAACTGATCAGCCTATTAATCTAGATTCATTTTATTACTCATTATGGTAATTATTAAAGCCAAATATATTCAATTAAGAAAAATCAGTTAATTTAAATAATTTTAAAAGAAATTAACTGTTTTAATGATTATAAAGTGAATATAGCCCTAATAAATAGTTTTTTTTAAGAGTGATATTACCCTTGTTAAACTTTTATGCATTCTTATCTGGTGTTGTTCTATTATTTCAAAGTTTGTAACTTTGACTAGACCATGAATATCCATATAATGAGGTGTTGCCATGCAAAGCCTACCTTCGTCCTTAAGTAGTTTCTCCATTGTAATAAGGGACTTTGCATAGAGATTTTCACTTTCTTCTCCACCAGTAGATGCTGAGATACCATATGGTGGATCCGTAGCAATTGCATTTACTTGGTATGGTAGTTCAATGTTCCTAGCATCTGCCTGAAATATTTCATAATCCTTTACACCACAATAATTAAGGTTTTTTATTGTACCTTCAACCATCCTTTCATCAATATCTGCACCAACAACCCTTAAACCCATAATACCTGCTTCTATAAGAATTCCACCCGTACCGCAGAATGAATCAAGAACCAAATCTCCCTTCTTAACCCCAGTAAGGTTAACCATACACCTTGCAAGCTTTGGGCTCATAGATCCTGGATAAAAAAAAGGCCTTTTATGTGGTTTAAGGTTGTAAAAATGTTTTTTTTCAACTTTAAATAGTCTTTCTGTTACAAGAATCTTTCCATTTATAAATATTATTCTTAAGAAGTTTTGAGGATCTTTGAGATTTACCTTAACCCCTTCAACTAAGTTGTTTATTATGCCCCCTAACTCCCATTCTACCTTGTTTGTGTCAAATTTATCATTTTTATCCATTCTTTTAACTCTTACAGAATAATCTTTAGTTATAAAATCATTCCAAGGATATTTCTGAATTTCGGAGTTTATATGAATTTTGTCTGTTTCAATTAGAAGCTTACAAACTTCATGAGTATATGAAAACCTTTTTGCAATATTTTTAAGGAATTCTGAGCATTCTTCGGGTATATTGAGAATCAAAACACCTTTATAATGATCTCTTAAGTTAAAATGGACATTTTCAGCCTTTAAAACTGCTTCAATTTCTGCTTTTGGCAGTGTTTTATGTTCTTGAGATATTATTAAAACTATTTCCATAAACTCCCTATCCTTCTAGTCAATAATGTAGGCAAGATGGAAAAAAGGAGTCCGTTTTTTATCATTTCCTTTACAAGGGTCGATTGAGTGTCCATATTCCCATATTCTGAAATTAATTCCTCTGCATTTCTTTCTTTAAGCTTTAAAAACATTTGATCAAGATCTTCATTTGTAAGGGATTCNNATTTTAAGTGCCTTTGAAACTGTGTTTGACGCCATTTTAGCACATTCAAAGCCAATCATAAGTCCTCCACCTGTTGTTGGTTTTACTTGTGATGCAGCATCTCCTAACAGTATAGTTCTGTCTTTTACTATGTCTTTTTTAGAATCATAAATAGGTATATACCCATGATACTTCTTTAATATTGAAACATTTTTATTAAAATTAAAATTATGCGACATAAAATCCTTTAAAACTCTGTTAAGTCCATTATAATCCATNNACGTTATCTGTGTCAAAACCATCTTTTCCTATATCTAAAAGATATTGAGCAGCCATTACAGATTTTGATTTTGGATTGAATATTTCTGAAACACTAGATGCATGTCCATCAGCTCCTATAATTACTTCGGCATTAAAAGATTTATCAATGTTTTTTACCCGAATTTCACCGGTATTAATGTCCAAACCACTTACTTTATGATTCAAAAGAAGTTCAACCCCAGAAGCAACTGCTTGTTCTGCCAAAAACTTATCATAACCTACCCTGTCAATTACATATGCCTCAGGATCTTTTCTAGACACTTTTAATATATTATCTGATGGCGAATGTAAATATGCACCAGAAACCTCGTTTAAAATGTATTCATCAGGTAAGATGTTCAGATCTTTTATTTTTTTTCCTAAAAGTCCAGCACACTGAAGTGGGACACCTATTTCCCGTTTACGCTCAAACATTACCACATTGAATCCTTTATCTGCAATACATCTTGCAAATGTCGAACCTACGGGTCCTGCACCAATGACGGCTACATCATAATTTTTCATTTTGATTACCTGAACAATTATTTGTTTGACTCTTTTTTTGGATTTTACAGATTATAACCACTTAACACTGGTTAATTTTTAGAATTCATCCTTCTAATTATAAATTCCGTAAAGATTCAACAATCTGGTACAATGTTAAATTTCGTGTAGATGTTACATACTTGATCAAAATAGGACGATAAAAATCATTCCCCCAATTTACAACTAAAGGTATGTTTCATATTTAATAAAGAATTTGTTTATTCTCATTAACACTTCATTATCCATTATTTTTTTTAATAATAATTTGATCTTGTATTAATTCTTTTTTTAAGTTTTTTACTTCTTTTTTATAAAAAATTAAAATAATGATCTTTATTTAATTCGGTTTTTGAGTAATTGAATAATTACTATCATTAAAAATTGATGTGAAAATACTAACTGCACTTAAAACAGCAATAGCAACTAATGCGATTTTAAGGCTTATAATAAGTTCTGGATAATTGGATTCTATTGTATAAAAAATAATTTTAATACACTATTTTGTTTAAAAATTTTATTGAACAAAATATTTACAGTTTGAACTTCTTGTCATACTCTTCCATTACAGATTGTTTTTTCCGTGATTTCTGAGGTTTTTTAGCTGGGGGAGTTTCAAATTCTAAATTATCTCCTTCTATCATCCGATTTAGCATATTTTCAACTTCCCCGGGATTAGGGATGTCCTCAAGGATCAAACTGGTCCTATCGTGCCCACCGAATATTTCAATATCGCCAGAATAAGAAATCCGTTCCATAAGGCTTTGAGAAACTATAATATCCTGAATTTTATCATAATGCATATAAACACTTTTTTTTCTTATTATACCAGTTTTAACCATTACTCTTTGGTTGGTGAGTGTATAGTTTTGAGATCTCCATGATAAAATATTCCAAAGTATCCATATTAGCAACAATAAGATGATGATAGTAAGTCCATAGGTGGTCCCTGTAACAAACGGAACGTTTACAAGAGAGTTTATACGACCTTGAACTATAGCAGCATACCTTACTATGGTAGTGAAGAAATATACCAACAACAATACGATAATAAATTTTAATATAACAGATTTTAATTTAACGATGAATCTTGGTCTGGTTTCAAATAAAACCCTTTCTCCTGGATGTGAATTTCTTCTATTTATGCCCAACATGTTTATCAACACTTCTTCTCTAATCTGTTATCTAAATATTTTATGTAGTTATAACAGATAGAATTTAATGAAAGTTAAAAGAGTAACCAGGGAACAAATAAAAATTGGAGAAACAGATCTGGTTCTGAAAACAGATCTTAGAGAACATGAACTATCAAAATTTATCATTAAACAACGTTTTGAACTAAAAAATTATATAAGAGAAAATCACGATTTTTTAACCAGTTTTGAACCGGTTCTTGTTGGTGAAGATAATAATGAATCCAAATATCACATTAGAAAATCCATTTCTAGCAAGCCACCCTTGATAGTCAAGTTGATGGCTAGGGCAGGAAGGAAAGCAGAGGTTGGACCTATGGCTGCAGTTGCAGGTACTATATCCCAGCTTTCTATGGGTTACATGATTGAAAATGGCGCAAAATATGTGATTGTTGATAATGGTGGTGATGTGGCCATTAAAACGGATCAAAACGTGGTTGTAGGACTTTATGCGGGCGAATCATCCCTTTCTGGAGAGTTTGGATTTAAAATCAAATACAGAAAAACACCCATGGGAGTATGTACCTCTTCAGGAACTGTAGGACATTCAATAAGTTTTGGAAGGTCTGATTCAGTTACTGTTTTTGCAGACGAAGCTAGTATTGCAGATGCACTTGCAACTTCTATTGCAAACTCTGCACTTGGAGAAAATGATCCTGATGCTGTTCAAAATTCCCTTGATAGAGCTGAAGACTTCAGAAAAATCATGAGGGGTGTAATGGTTGTGGTTGGCGAGTCTGCTGGAACTCTTGGAAAGATCCCAAAACTTGTTAAAACAGAAAGAAGAGTTGTTTTAGGGGATCTGTTTGAAGTTTAATTCCCAATTTGATTATTGGTGGTTCTGATAAAATTTATCTGAATCAAATGATAGGATTTATTAGTCCTCCAAGAGAGTGTACTTCTACAATACTTCCTTTTTCAAGAATTTCAACATTTTTTGGAACTTCTATAAAGCCATCAGCTTCTGCAAGGGCAGTTATGGCACCAGAATCCTTTAAAATTGGAACTGCACTTCCATCTTCAATTTTCACAAGTAAATAGTGGGTTCTTCCCCTAGCAGGCCTGAATCTACGAGAAAGTTTAAGTTCTAGAACATTTTTATATGGAAAACTTGTTGAAACGTTTATAGATGCCATTTTCCTTAAAAATGGTGCGAAAAAGACGTGAAAAACCATTAAAGCAGCAACTGGATTTCCTGGAAGCCCGAAAAGAAATTTGTAATCATCTCCATTTTTTAACCGGCCTATTATGGTTGGTTTACCGGGCTTAACAGCCACACCATGTACAAGAACCTCACCCATATCATCTAAAACCTCCCTTAAAACATCCCCAGTCCCTGCTGATGTTCCTCCAGATGTTAATATCAGATCTAAATCTTTAAATTCATTTATTTTTTCTCTTAAAGAGTTATAATCGTCTTTTACTATTTGACTGTGTACAGGAGTACATCCACAAGTTATTACGGCACTTGAAATTGTCTGGGAGTTAATATCGTAAATTTTACCATATGCCAATTCTTCATCATGACTTATTATCTCATTTCCTGTGGATATGATTGCAACCCGGGGTTTCTTAAAAACAGGGACCTTTTTCATGCCCATTGCACTTAAAACGCCTATTTTATCAGGCATGATTCTGGTACCGCTTGGAAGCAGAAGTTTTTCTGCCATTACATCTGATCCTTCCTTTGTGATATTTTGACCAACAGCCACACTTTCATAGATAATTATCTGTCCATCATTTTTGTCTGTGAATTCAACCATCACAACTCCATTTGCATCTTCAGGAACAGGTGCTCCTGTTGAAACTTCTGTGCAAAACCCTTTAACCAAATTTTTTTCCGGAACGTCCCCTGCTCCAACAACTTCTATAAGTTTTAAACTTACAGGCTCATCTTCAGATGCAGAAAATGTATCTTCTGCTATTACAGCGTATCCGTCCATTGAAGCCCTTCTGAACGGTGGGAGGTTTATTGTTGCATGAACATCATCTGCAAGAATTCTTGTCAATGAATTTTCCAGCGATATATTTTCAACTCTCTTATTAATTGGAATATTCTTTATAATCTTTTTTACATCCTCAGGATCCATTATATTTAGAAATTCTCGTCCCATGTTATCACATCTATTGTTCAGAATCTTTATGAATGATTTTAATTAACTTACAAATTAGTATATCTTTCAGTATATTTTATTTTAAAGCATCTATATTGTTTGGGATAATTTTAGATGACTGTTATTTACAATAATATCACTAACTCAGAATAGTATTCTCCTTGAAGTAAAGGCAAAGTAAATGATATTGAGTATAGTTGAAATGTCTGAAGATGAAAGTATCTTTTATAATCTTAGAGAATACGTTGAATACAAAGATTTGATGGCCTTTCCTATGCACGAGTTTCAAATTATATGAAGATTTGGAAAAGGTAATATAATATCAAATTGTTACATTATATAATATGATTAATTCGTTCTGGTTATGAATCAGTCAAAATAACAAGAATGACTATTAAAGAAATCCATATAAGGATTTGGAAATTATAAGCAAAAAAGGATTATTAATTACTAAAAGATGTATAAGTAGACTAATAAATGATAAAAATAAAATCAAAATCCATTTAAAAGTTAGATTCAATGAACAAATGATCCATAAAGATTTTAGAAGTAAAATGAACTAATCTGAATTTTCCTGATGCACTTATCTTAGATAAATGCGCTTTTTTATATACCCCAAAACACTATATAAATAGGAAGATTAAATGATCAATGGAATATTATTACTAAAAGCAGTATAGTTGTTAAAAATTGTTTTAAAAATACTATGAATACTAAACAATATTATTTCATTTACAATCATGAATTGCTTCAAGAAGGAGGAGAGTATTTGAGAAGAGGACAAAATCAGGGCCCACAGGAAATTAGGAGAGTAAGATCACCTAGAAGAGGTGAAATACCGGGGGTTGTCGAGCAGATACTCGGCCACGGGAAACTTAGAGTTCGTGCAGCAGACGGTAAAACTAGGCTCTCAAGAATTCCAGGTAAGATGAAGAAGAGGATCTGGATAAGAGAAGGAGATGTGGTTTTAATAAAACCATGGGACTTCCAAAGCGATGAAAAAGCAGATGTTATATGGAGATACACCCGAACAGAGGCCAACTGGCTTGAAAGAAGGGGTTACTTGAAACTATAATAAATTAATAGTTATCTAAAATAAATCTAAAAATGGTTAGAATTATATAAAAACTGGTTTTTCCAGACTGTTTATAAATCCATACTATTTTAAGCTTTTAAATCTAGTTTACCATAATTTTCGGATATTATTCTATATTTAACTTATGATAATAAGGTCTTAATAATTAAAAGATGAAAAAAGCTCTTTTATAATGGTGAAAACTGCATGTGCTCGAAGGTATCAAAGGCAGACAATGATTTGAGAAAAATTCTGTCAGAGAAACGTTTAAAGGGCGATGAGGACAGAAAAGTTGGTAGTGAAGTTTTTGATAGGATTACACTTGAGACACTCTACAAACTTGCGAAAATGGGATATATAAATCAGTTACAAGGAGCCATAAGTACNNTCAATACTTCAAACAAACGCCAATTAATTAACACTTGGGTTACTAAAGAATTAAGAAATTTAACAAGAGCCCAGGAAGTTGGTGTAAGAGTTCCTAAACCAATAATAGCAAAAAACAATATCTTGGTCATGGAATTCATAGGAGACGATATTGGAAATCCTGCACAGCTAATGAGGCAGTCGAAAATATCTGATCCAGAGTATGTAGCTAATAAAATATTGGATTATGTTAAAATACTTTATAAAGATGCCAAATTAGTTCATGGTGACTTATCAAGCTACAATATATTAATAGATAATGGAGAACCTGTTATAATTGACATCTCCCAAGGTGTTATGGTTGACCATCCCATATCAAGGGAGCTTTTAAACAGAGATATAAACAACTTATTTAGAGATTTTAAAAAAATGGGCATCCAGATATCTAAGGATCAAATTAAAAGTAAAATTATGGATTTATGAGGATAGAAAAGTATATTATAAAGGATANNGAAAGAGTCGGGGTTGTTATTGGGAAAAACGGCATTACAAAGAATGAAATTGAAAATCTAACTAAAACCGAGATAATAGTGGACAGTGAAGCTGGTAGCGTTGCAATATCACCAACAGAAGAAACAGAAGATCCATTAGCGGTATGGAAAGCCCGTTACATAGTAAAAGCTATAGGCCGGGGATTCAATCCAGAAATATCTGTTAAACTAATGGGTGACGAAACAATTCTCGAAATAATAAACCTTCCAGATTACGTTGGAAAATCAAAAAAGGCAATATTAAGACAGAAGGCCAGAATAATTGGCAAAGACGGTCGAACAAAAGATATAATAACCGATATGACAGGTGTTGATATTTCAATTTACGGTAAAACAGTCTCGATTATCGGGGACATGGAACAGATACATATTGCAAAGGAAGCAGTTGAAATGATCTTAAACGGTGTGAGACATAAAACTGTCTATGCATTTCTCGAGAGAAAAACCCGTGACATGAAGATTAAACAGTTCCATCGAATTGCAAAGGATGAAACAGACCTCATGTAAATCTAAATTGTGAAATAGTTTTAAAATTGATTGAAAAATTAAGAAATATTTATTAAAGTTATAATATTAATTGATGCAATAATTTGTATTTTAAAGGAGGCTAAGTTTGGAGAGAGAAGCATCAGAACTTTTTGAAGAATTTAAGGAACTTACAGCATCTGAATTTTTCAGAAGGAACAAACAAATGCTGGGATTCTCTGGAAAAATAAGGTCCCTCACAATGGTTTTTCACGAGCTGATTACCAACAGTCTAGACGCAGCAGAAGAGGCAGGAATACAGCCAGAAATATCCATAGACCTTAAAAGAGTTGACAAAGACCATTACATACTTAAACATATGGATAATGGGCCAGGAATTCCCGAAGATTTTATTACCAAGGTGTATTGTACCATGTTTGCAGGTTCCAAGTTCAGGAACATCCAATCAAGGGGTCAACAGGGACTTGGTTGCAGTGGTTGTGTTTTATTATCCCAGATGACAACAGGAAAACCAACAAGGGTCATATCAGGCTATAAAAAAGGTGAAAAACTCCAGGGAGTTGAAATGACCTTCAAAATGGATGTAAAGACCAATAAAGGCCTTATATTAGATAGAAAGCCGGCAGAAGTTACATCAACCGGTGTTGCAATAGAGCTGCAGTTCAAAGATGTTTCATATTCCCTCAGTGAACAGGGAGCATTCGAGTACATAAGAAGAAGCATGATAGCAAATCCACATGCAAAGATAACCTTCCGCGACCCAACAGGACACAAATATATATTTGAAAGGGCCACCGATGTAATACCTCCACTTCCAAAGGAAGTTCTCCCTCATCCTAGGGGTGTTACAGCAGATGACCTGATATTCATGGCTAAACACACCGATAAAAGAAGATTCAGGAGTCTGTTAACCAGTTCACTATCAAGAATGTCAACTAAAAGAGTGAACGAAATACAGGAAACCACTAAAATAGACCTTAACAAACGCCCAAAAGATATGAAATGGGAGGAAGCCGAAAGAATCGTTGAATTATTTGCCCAAATGGATTTCATGGCACCACCAACATCGGGTTTGATCCCGATCGGAAAGGTTCAGATTGAAAAGGGGATTAGAGAAATATTGAACCCTGAATTTGTAGCAACAACAACTAGAAAACCCAAAACATACCGCGGAGGAGTATCATTTGTAATTGAGGCTGGTATATCCTACGGAGGAGAATCAGGAAGAGTTGTGGGTGAACAGAAACGAGCAGAGATCATGAGATTCGCAAACAGAGTCCCATTGAGCTTCGACCAAGGAAGCTGTGCAATAACAGAAGCCCTTAAGAGTATAGACTGGAAACGCTACGGTATACGGGACCTTGAAAATGCTCCAATAACAGTTTTCGTTAACATTGTTTCAACCAACGTTCCATACCTATCAACTGGTAAACAGAGTGTTGCACCTGAAGAGGAGATACTTCACGAAGTCCGACAGGCAACCATGAAGATTGCAAGGAGTCTTCAAAAATACATCAACGCAAAAAGAGCAGCAAAAGATGAAGAAATGCGTTCAAAGATCTTTGAAACTTATGTACCGGTAATAATGAGAGAAGCTGCACTGCTTGCAGGAACAGACGTACCAGAGTACGATCAAATTCTGGCCAAGGTAACAAGAAGGCCAAAGATACTAGATGAAATTGACATAGATTTAAGCGAATTAGCTGATGACGATATAGTAGGCGAAAAGGATGACGAATAGAAAAGAACTTGCCTTAAACAGGAGAGATATAGCTGTAAACAAGCTCCAAAGTCTTGGTGAAAAGATCATAGAAGACGTAAATTTAAGGAATGTCCCATCAATACAAGTACCCTCAAGGGGTACTTCAAACATAGTTTACGATGATAAAAAACGCTATTACGTACTTGGAGACCGATATGGGCAGAGATCCCTTGGAAATGTAAAGCAAATAAAAAAAATAGGTCAGATGGTTTATATGGCCAATTTTTGCAAGAGTCTTGTCCAAACCGGGAAAACAGCAACATTGAGGGAGATGTATTATGTTTCAGAGGGCTGGGACATAGATTTTGGAGATCAGCAGGAATCCAACATTGTAGGAGAGGATCTTGAAGTAACGCTTGGAATATCGCGTGAAGACTTAGGACTCATGCCCGAAGAAGATGGTGCATCGGTTTATGGAGATATCACAGTTAAAGACGATGATGTGGAAATAAATGCCCTGAAGATGGGTAAATCAGGCTATACAATTTCACCAACCATAGATGAGGTTGAGTTAGTTGATCATAACGTCCAGAGAGTTATAGCCGTGGAGACTATGGGTATGTTCCACAGGATGGTCCAAGAAAAAGCCTACAACAAATTCGACACTCTCATAGTTGGACTTAAGGGACAAGCAGCGCGTGCAACACGCAGGTTCCTTAAAAGAGTCAACGAAGAACTAGGACTCCCAGTTTACATCTGTAACGACGGAGACCCATGGGGATTCCATATTGCCATGGTAATAATATCTGGAAGTGCAAAACTTGCCCATGTAAACCACGAACTTGCTACACCTGATGCAAAATTTCTGGGCGTAACAGCATCTGATATTATAAATTACGATTTACCAACCGACCCTTTAAAGGATATCGACGTATTGAGACTTAAAGAACTTTATAAAGATCCTAGATACAAGGATGATTTCTGGAAGGTAGAGATCAAAAAGATGCTGAAGATCGGTAAAAAAGCAGAACAGCAATCTTTCTCGAAGTATGGACTAGAATATGTAGTTGATACATATTTACCAGAAAAACTTGATGCAATGTAATTAACTAAGTTGATGAGTTATTCAACTTTTTTTTATTTTAAGGTCAATCTATATCAATATTAAAAGGATTTTCTGTTTGCCTTTAAGCAATATAAGCATCTATATCATTAATAATCTCAATGAAATTATGAATGTTGATTTTACTGTCTTAAAGTTTAAAAATTTTAAAGTTTATTAATCAAAAATTGCAATCTTTAACATTGTTAATAAGTTATTGTAGACTCAATTGAAAAATTAATATGCTCATAACAACAGATACATTATTGTGATACTATGGTTGAAAAAGAAACAGTGAAGTGTGGAAGATGCGATAAATGGTTCGAAAGGGAAAAAGAGAAAAACGCTAGAATCAAAAAAGAAGGTAAAGTAAAGGAATATTTATGCCCTGAATGTGATGAAGAGATAAAAAAGGGCGAATAAAATCATATTTAATCCAATTTTAAGATTAAAGAATTAAATTTAATTTTTTTATTATTTATTTTATTCAAAAACCAAATATATAAACATAAATCATAATTATCTTCTTTCCCTGTTGATTGCATATCCAAGAAGTCCTAATGTCATTGTAAGACTAGAAATATTCCCTATTAATCCAGCAACTACTGGATTTATTAAGTATAAAATTGAAGTAATAAAAATTGCTATGGCGATTATTTTTATCCCCATTATCAAACCAATCAATCCTATAATTTTATCTAAATTATCAAATATCATGATTTTATCCTCTTTTTAAGCTATTACGAGAAAACTTTTAATAATTGAATATTTAAACCAACTAAAATCGTAATTTGAATTCTCAATATTAAAATTTAAGAATCTAAGTTATAATGTAAAAGTTTTATTATTTAAACTTAACCCAAAATAAATATTTTATTAACTTGCTGTACCACCCTCTCTTAAGATAAATTTCTTCAAAAAAAAATCAAAAGGTTTAATGATATAAATATCCAATTACTCTATAATGGGAGTAAAAAAGTGATAATCATAAATCAAACAAGTTAATTGAGGATATATTTTGATAATAAAATTATAAAATCTAAACAATAATAACAATAACTTTTTTATTCTCATATTGCCGGAATAACTGTTAAAATCCCATAAAATGGAGGTTTAATAATGAAAGCTGTTGGAATAAACGGATATGGTACCATAGGTAAAAGAGTTGCAGACGCGGTAGCTGCGCAGGACGATATGAAAATCGTTGGAGTAACTAAACGAACTCCAAACTTTGAGGCTAAAAGAGCAGCGGAATTAGGTTACGACATTTACATGAGCACACCAAATAGAGAAAACCTCTTTGAAGAGGCTGGAATTGCTGTTAAAGGTACTATTGACGACCTATATGATAAGGTAGATATATTAGTAGACTGCACACCAGGAGGAATTGGTGCAAAGAACATGGAATCATACAAAAAAGAGGGCGTTAAAGGAGTATTTCAGGGTGGTGAAAAACACGATAATATAGGAAAATCCTTCAATTCATTCTCCAACTTCAANNTGCGGTATTAAAAAGGTTAGGGCAGTTATGGTAAGACGAGGAGCTGACCCGGGGCAGGTTAAAAAGGGACCTATCAACTCAATAGTACCAAATCCCCCTACTGTACCTTCACATCACGGTCCTGATGTTCAAACAGTCATGTATGGGCTTAATATAATAACTATGGCAATTTTAGTTCCAACAACTCTTATGCACCAACATAATCTCATGATTGAGCTTGAATCAGATGTGACTATTGATGATGTAATAGACACTTTCGAAAAAACCCCCAGAGTTATACTTGTAGAAGCATCAAGGGGCCTTGGTTCAACTGCGGAAATAATGGAGTACGCAAAAGACATTGGAAGGCCTAGAGGAGATTTATTTGAGATAGCAGTTTGGAAAGAGTCACTCAATATTGTAGATAACGAATTATATTATATGCAGGCTATACATCAGGAATCAGATGTGGTACCCGAAAATGTTGACGCAATAAGAGCCATGCTTGAAATGGAAACAGACCCTGAAAAGTCTATCGCGAGAACCAACAAAAATATGGGCATAATTCAATAAACTCCCATATTCACATTTTTTTAAAATAAATATTAAATACAAGTCTATTACCTATTTTGAGTAATAAATTAAAACTGATAATAAAGGATTTATAAAAAATATATCATTTGATATTAATATTATAAAATCACAGATTAGACTGCCTTTCTGGAGGGAATATCACTTTTATACCCTGATCTTCAAATTCTTCCTTGTATCTTAAATCTTCTGTAAAAATGTAAGCCCTATCCTCAAATCCATATGAAATATACAATTTCAACTGTCTTAGAGTTGCACCAAAGTTTTCTATGTGAGGTTTGATTTCTATAAAATATCGAGAATAATGTTGCTGATGATCTCCAGGAAACTTTACAACATCGTTGCTGTCGCATTTTGGACAGTTATCCATATTTTTATGGGTTAGATTACAGTTTTTACAAATGTAATGAGGAACAACAAAAATAATATCAGGTGCTCCAACTCTGAATCCACTGTTGGAAACGATATATTCTTCTGCATGAATTTTTATATACTCCCAAGCCCATTTTTCTGCTTCAGGATTCTTTGAAATAATTATCTTCCTCAAATTCTCTTTTTTAAGCAGCCAGAGGAGCATCTTATCATGTTCTGGTGTTTTCAGTTGTTCATCATCAATTTTCCAGAATTGATCCAAACTTTTTGTNNATTTTTATTCAATGTAAATCCTTTGCATGGCATTTATTCTTTATCAAATGAGCATTAAATACAATGATTAATAAAAAATCCAGTATAATATATTAGTTTGAAGTCCAAATCAATAAATCAAAGTATAATGAATATCAAAAGTATTTAATATGAAATATGACTTCCATACCCACAGCAAATATTCAATCGATGGTTATGTAGATCCTAAAATAATGGTAAAAGTTGCAGCAAAAGTTGGTCTCTCTGGAATAGCAGTGACGGATCACAATACTATAAAAGGAGGTTTAGATGCTAAAAAGTATGAAAACAATGAAATTGAAATAATTGTAGGTTCAGAAATTTTAACAGATAAAGGTGAAATTATAGGGATTTTTTTAACGGAAGAAATAAAATCAAAGCATTTTATAGATGTTATTGATGAGATAAAAGATCAAAATGGGATTGTAGTAGTACCTCATCCATTTGATGCCATTAGAAATACATCAATACAACCTAACAGTGAAGATGCTCATTTCATCGACAGTGTGGAAGTTTTCAACTCTAGGTGTGTGCGTCAGATATATAATGAACTGGCAAGTATTTATGCAACAGATAATGATTTAAATATTATTGCAGGAAGCGATGCTCACTTTGAAAATGAAATCGGAAATGCTGGAGTTAAAACAGAATCTGATAATATTAAAGAGGCTGTTTTTAATGGTGATTTTTCAGTTTTCGGTAAGAGATCAAACATAATAAACCCTGTTACTACCAAACTACTCAAAATTTGGAGAAATACTAGCTCTAAATGAGATCAATTATTATTAAACACAGAACTACAACCTTGATAAAGAGTGGGGTATGAAACAAAAAAGAATTAATTTAGATCAATATTTATCAAAATACGATAAAGAAATGGGTTCATTGGCTAGGGATCTCCGGAATATGATTCTTGAACATGTACCAGATATGGATGAAGTCATTAAATGGAAAAACCTTTTCTACGAAAAGTGGGAATTTGTATGTGCAATTGTTATACACAAAGACCATGTGAACCTTCAATTTGCCCGTGGTACTGAACTTGACGACCCAGAAGGGATTTTAGAGAGAACTGGGAAAAAAATAAGACTTGTTAAGATCAATAATGCCAAAGAAATTAACTCAGATAAACTAAAAAACATGGTAGTAGAAGCTGTTAACCTCAACATAACTAATTAAATATCATTTTATCCATTCTAAATTGAAATAATTATCATATTTACCTTTTTATTGTGGTAATCTGAGTAAATAATTAATAGAAAAAGACACAAAATCTAGATAATAAAAAAATATATTGTTTGAAATGAATTTTTCTATAAATTTTTAAGATTTACAGGAGAATAAATATGGAATGCCAAGATTATGGACTTAAGAGAGATACTGAAAGAAACAATCTCAATTTAAATCCTCTTCAAAGGGGCGGAGTACTCCCTGTTGAGGCAAGAAAAGCGCTTTATGAATTCTCAGATGGTTACAGTGCATGTGACTACTGTGCAGGAAGGCTGGATGAGATATCTAAACCAGATATAAAAGGCTTNNGAGAGGGCAAATTTGCTGTAATGCATTCCCTTTGCAAACCAGGAGATACCATAGTCATAGATGGAAATGCACATTACACTACACATGTTGCCGCTGAAAGGGCTGGACTCACCATGGTAGAAGTTCCTAATACCGACTACCCCAACTATGAAATACGTCCTGAAGCTTACAAAGAAGTTCTTGATAACTTAAATGACAATGGCGAAGATATTAGCCTTGTTCTGCTAACACATGTGGATGGCAACTATGGAAACTTAACAGATTCAAGATCAATAGGAAAAATAGCGCATGAAGCAGGAGTTCCTCTACTTTTAAATTGTGCTTACTCCATGGGAAGGTTACCAATCGATGCCAAAGAACTTAAAGCTGATTTTGTCGTAGGGAGCGGACATAAAAGTATGGCTGCATCAGGCCCTATTGGAGTTCTTGGTCTAAAAGATGAATGGGCAGATATTGTTCTTGAAAGGTCTGAAAGGCATGCTGTAAAAGAAATTGAAATGCTCGGATGTACAAGTAGGGGGGCTCCTATAGCTACCCTCATGGCGTCATTACCCTTTGTCATTGAAAGGTTGAAAAAATGGGACGAAGAGGTGAATAGTACCAGAAAATTTGTTGATACTATGGAAAGAATGGAAGGTGTAACTCAACTAGGAATTAAACCTACAGAACATGATTTAGTTCGTTTTGAAACTCCAGTATTTGATAATATAGCACAAAATCATCCTAGAAGAGGTTTCTTCCTCTACGAAGAGCTTAAAAAAAGGAATATTGTAGGTATAAAACGAGGCCAGACTAAATGGTTCAAATGTAGTATCTACGGTTTCAGTCAGGAGCAAAAGGATTATATTGGAGAATCTTTCCTTGATATAGTGAATAAATACCTTGATATGTAGAATTATTCACTATTTTAAATTATTATTAAATAAGCATATGATCCAAGAAGTTGAATCAGATCTATTAATATCAAAAATTGAAACCGAATATAATTGTATAATAAATCCCTATGTTGGTTGTATTTTTTAAAATGATCTTGTGCATTACTCCATCATTTACATCATATGAATAATCAAATATACATCTTATCTACAATCAAGTAGACCTCAATCCTCACATTTGAATAACTGGAAATTGAACCTCTGTTAAGAGCTCACTTTCAGACACTTCCATAGGACTGTTGAAGTATATTTCAACAGGTGCGCCTGTCATTTGGTACCCTTCCTCAATAACTTTATTCATCATAATTTCATAAACCAGGCCAACTTCTTGGTACGGGCCTTTATGCATAGCGGAAAGAACTTGTTGAGCAGGTATTTTTTTTATCTTAACTTTACCAGCTTCTGATGCTTCTCCCTCAAAAGGAACTCCCATTTCATACCGCATATCCTCTGGGGCAACTTCAGCCGGACTTGTGTAATATGCGGAATATGGAGGGCCAGTCATTTCTACATTCTGTTCCATCATCCAATCCACAATCTCTCCAATCAAGTCCCCCATATCCTCTACAGGTCCTTTGTAAAAAATGTATGCTACCTGCTTTTCTTTTGTTTCTTTCAGTTTTATCTCCATTTAAAACCCCCACCATTAATTATTAATATACATTTATTTTTCTTGGTTTTTATTTATATAAAAATTATATAGAATTTGAGACTACTTTATACAATAAAATCCAGCCTGCATATAAGATCTCCAAAAAATTTCAACAACTCTAAAACCTGATGAGTTCAATAATGAGATGTGTTCGTCAATTTTAATTGGAAAATATTCAACATCAAATCTATTTAAATGCATCTCAACAGTTTTGAATCCCTGCCTCTTGATATCTGAAAGTTTTTCCAGTAATCCATACCAATCTCAAGTCCTTCTAGTGAATTTAGTCGTATATTTTAAATGTTATGTAAACACCATTATCATCTAAAAGCTTATAACAAATTTTTGTGGCTTCAAATCTCTCTTCAACAGACATATAATGATGAGATTGAATTGATGTAATAACATTTGGCTTACAATCATTTTCTAGGACTATTTTTCTAGTTTCAGTGGGTTTAAGAAATTCAAATCCTTCATGAGGATATCTCATAAATTTTATTCGGGCCTTGTTTAACATTTCGACCGATGGATCGGCCAGTATGAAAAATGTATTATTAAATTCTTCTAAGGCTTTTTGAACAAGAGTTCCTGTCCCACATCCAGTATCTAACCAAATTTCAGGTTCATTCAATATAGTTCTTATTAGTTTTAATGATTCATTATGAAATGATTCATACTAGGGGATAGTTTTCTTAACATCCTGATCATAATCCTCTGATCCATGAGATGAACTGTTATCTTTATTCTGCATTTAACACCTAATTTACTTAAATCAACTTTTTAGAATTTATAAGAAAATATGGGGTTAACCCATTTTGATCACAGGAAATCTGACCTCGGTGAGTAATTCTTCAGGTGATGCTTGACTTGGATCATTGAGATATACTTCTGTAACTGGACCAACGATATCATATCCATTATTATTAGCATATTCTGCAATTGCATGGATTACTGGACCCACGTTTGTGTATGGTCCTTTGTGTATTGCAGCAAGAACTGTATGTTCTGGTATCTCTTTGAACCCCAATTTACCTTCTTGAAGCTTTAAATCTCCATCAAACGAAAACCCAATTTCATACTCGAGTTCTTCTTCGGGAACTTCCTCAGGACTGTTGAAATATGCACCATATACCATACCGGTCATTTCTAAACCTTCATCTATAACCAACTGCCCAACTTCCTGCATATGTTCAGAAATCTTGTCATAACTTCCCTTAAATTGTGCGTAAGCCACTTTAGTTTCTTTGATCCTTTTTTCTGTTATCTCCATAGTAACACTCCAAAATTAATATGTTATCCATTTGATATTAAAATTCTTATATGAATAACAATGTTCGTATGTTAAATCTGATAAAACCTTCTGATAACTTGATAAACATTATACCAAATATGTGAAACTAGATTTATATTGAAAAAATAAAAAAAAATATTAATTTAAGTTGTTTAATTTAGTTGTTCAAAAAAGGAATAAAAAATATTCTAAAAATTACGCTGAACTTGGTGGATGATTATTTTTCAGAGTAATGGTACTATCTGCAGAATTCTTTAAAGCTACACTGAATCCTGGTTCTGCTCCAATTACTATAGTTTTTTTTCCATGCTCCTTAGCAACATTTATCAACGGGAAAAAGTCGACATCACGGGTCATGATTGCTATAACATCAATATTAGGATTATGAATAAGCTCAAATGCCTCAACTGCAATCTGAACATCTGTTTCTCCTGCAACGATCATTGGTGAAAATCCCTGGTTTACAACAGCTTCAATAAGCTTATCTGAAGCATATTGGTTAAGGAAAACCTTACCAACTTTTATGTTTCCGTGTTCGGCTATTAAATTTCTTACTGTGTCTAAATTGCAATCAAATTCTTTACGTAGCATGTTCGGACCATCTACAAGCAATCCGATATTTTTACCATTAGAATTTTCCCTTATACGTGGAATATAATCTTTAAATGAAGTTAATTTATCAAAACGATGCATTTTTTCTCTCCAAAATTTATTCAAAGTATTCAAAACGAATTATTCTGGATCTTGAATTTTTATATTTTATTAATTGAATGTATATTTGTATTGTTCATAAACGATAAGTACCTATGCCTAATTTATGCCCAAATCTATAACTTCTTAAAATTGATATTAATCGGATTTTTCTATTCCAGAAATGGTTATATGTATAATATTAAATATTGAGTTTATTCAATGATTATAAATTATTTTTCAATTTATGAAATTAAATTTTAAAAATATTTATAAAAATTCTTTCCATTATTCCCATCTAAATCTAACCCATACAGGTGCTCTTGGAGATTTTTTAATCATTTCTTGCATTTTGATTTCAGCTAGAAGAGGTTTTGAAGTGATTAAAATATCTGACTCCAAAGCAGGAGGCACTGCTATTCTAAGGGGTTCTTGATTTTCTTTGAGGAGTTTCAATATGTCTTTTCTATCATTGTCACTGAATCCACTACCTACTTTGCCGAAATATTTACCATCCCTCTCCATCAATAAAGCACCGAATGGAATACTGCCAGTACTTTTAGTAGCTCCGATAATATGAACATCTATAGTGTCTCCTTTTTTGATCTTAAGCCATTGATCCGATCTCCTACCAGGCTCGTATTTAGAATATGAATTTTTGATAATAGCCCCTTCAAACCCTTCTTTTAAATAACTATTAAATTGTTCTTCAATTTTATCTGCTTCCTGAAACGGAACAATTTCAATCCGGTTATCAGGATGTACAATCTTCATCAATATTCCTTTACGTTCAATAATAGGGGTGTTTAAAAGATATTCTTTTCCTTGGCGTATAATATCGAAAATATTATAGGTTGCAGGATTCTTTCGAGAGAGTAGGCTTATCTTAAATCTATCTTCCACATTTCTATTTAATAGTTGTCTGAAACCTCCAGAAACTGTCATCTCACCGTCTAATATCCATTCAGTCCCATCAACATCTTTTCTTAATGCTTCCATAATCTCAGGAAATTTGTAAGATGCTTGAATATTCCTTCGGGTCCACAAACTTATATCATCTCCTGAACGGACAGCTATGATCCTTTCACCATCATATTTTGGCTCAATTATCCAAGAACCCCTTAACTCTATTGAAGGGCTGGTTAATGTGGCAAGCATCGGCTCGATCATGTTTGACATTTAAAAAAAACCTCTAAAATTACTCTTCTAACATTTTTTCAAGTTCGGCTTCAATAGATCTGGTTTCAGGCAAATTAAATTCTTTTACTTCCACCTCTTCACCCAGGAATTTCTTTTCAACAAGTTCTTTCACTTCTTGGGTGTAGGTTTCGGTGTAACGTGACCAGTCAAATTTGAATGTCATCTTTTCAACTGCCTTTACACCTTTATCTACTAGCTCATCATTAACTTCGGATTCTAGTATTTCAACTTCATCCATGGGTCTTACTTGTTCATTATAAAGGATTTGTTTTAGAAGTAGTCCCCTTCCATGTGGTAACATCATTCCAATATATTCATTGGTTCTAGAAACCCATTTCACAATAGCAACTTTACTGCTTTTGATCATAGCTTCCTTTAATAAAAGGA
>PMMV01000126.1 GCA_003162115.1 Methanobacterium sp. | reverse complement strand
TAAAATTCTAATATCGTAAATTAATATCTAACTGAAATATTAATTTATAGTAAGTTGACTTAATTATTATGTAATCATAAATTGTTCAGTTATATTATACAATTACCAATATTAATCTTTAAATAAGTGGAGGGGGACCTATGAAAGCTAGAATATTTGACACANNGCAGTTAAAGTTGATGTAGATGCTGCTCTAGAATGTGGTGTAGATAGCGTTCATTTGGTTGTACCAACTTCAGATCTTCATATAGAACATAAACTAAGAAAAACTAGGGAAGAAGTTAAACAAACGGCTATTGAAGCTGCAGAATACGCAGTTGAGCAAGGGTTACTTGTAGAACTCTCAGCAGAAGATGCTACACGGAGTGATTACACTTTTTTGAAAGAAGTGTTTAGNNACCCTATCAGCACTCCGGGCAGGAGCAAGCCAAGCACATGTGACCATAAACGGAATAGGAGAAAGGGCAGGAAATGCATCTCTTGAAGAAGTAGTAGTTTCCCTTTACTCACTCTATGATGTACAGACTACCGTTAACTTTAAAATGTTGTATGAGATGTCAAAAACAGTAGCAAGGATGACTGGAATATACCTTCAGCCCAACAAAGCAATAGTTGGTGAAAACGCATTTGCCCATGAATCAGGAATACATGCTGATGGTGTTATAAAGAAAGCTGAAACTTATGAACCAATAAAACCAGAACTTGTTGGTCATAGAAGAAGATTTGTATTGGGAAAACATGTTGGTAGCCATATAATTCGAAATAGGATAAATGAGATGGGATTGAGGGTAGATGATGTTCGGTTTGAACAAATATTCTCTAGAATAAAAGCTCTTGGGGACATGGGGAAGTCTGTGACCGATGTTGATCTTCAAGCAATTGCAGAAGATGCGCTGGGTGTGCTTGCAGAAAAACCAGTAGAACTTGAAGAATTGACCATAGTCTCTGGAAATAAAGTAACGCCTACAGCATCTGTAAAGATCAANNGAATATCATGTTGATGCAATAACTGGAGGTACAGATGCGTTGATCGATGTGGTTGTCAAGCTTAAAAACGGGGAAAATATAGTAAGTGCACGAAGTACCCAACCGGATATTATAATGGCCAGTGTAGAAGCTGTTTTAGGTGGAGTTAATAAAATAGTTAGTGATAAAAAGATCCGAGAATCTGAGGAATTTGATAGAAAATAACAATTAAAGTTTTAATATTTTCTTTTGTAACTCCTTTTTTATTTTTTTTTTTTTTAGTTTTATAACTTCAGATTTAATTTAATAAAAGCTAAATACATATAATAACAAGGGTTTCAATAATTTTATGTATGAACTCTAAGTCATCAAATGGGAAGCTCTCATATATAAAAAGAGGGTTCAATGTTTTTGGGAATCTTATATCCACATATCTTGGTATTATACTTACAATAGGTTTTTTAGTGCCATTTATACTTGGTGCAATTAAAATACATAATTATGACCAGATAACAGGTTTTATAGAAGTATTTGTCCTTGTATCAGCAACATTATCACTTTTAACCTTCACTTATATAATGGCACTTATGGATATGCACGAAAAAGTCAAGGAATCAATGATTAGATCTGGAGAACTTTTTTTCATGTCAACTGTACAGTTCATAGTTGGGTTGTTTTTATTATTTTTAATGGATTATTTGACCCACAGTTTTCTTAATATCTCGAATATCCACTTAAATTTGGGTATTGGGGGAATTATATCAATTATAATATTTTTGATACAAATATTTGTACTTTTAGAATTGATATTTGCAGTATCCAAATTTTTCAGGGGAGTTATGGGAGTTTATATATCATTCAGAACTAAAAACTTGAGAGAATCGATATTCTATTTGTTATCATGGAGGGGAAGGGATGGTTGAAATAATACGAACTAATAATGAGACTGAAGAGTTCAACATACAAATTGCAGGATTTAAATCTGAAATAAAAAACTATAAAAATCTTATAAATGAATTAGCTAAATTAAATAATGGATGTATAATACAGTTAATGAATGCAGAGGGTATAGCTGGCAGAAAACATGCTGCAAACGCAGCTATACATGCAATTAAATCATTTTCCAGAAATGAAAATATTGCAAATAGTTTAGGTCTTGAAATATGTGTAAGAACATCAGGACAGAGGCAAATATCACAAGCCCTTAAAATGTTAGGGATTACAAGTGGAAATATTAATGTCTGTGCAGTAGCAATTGATTGTGATGATAACATCATGCAAACATTAACTAATATGCTTGGTGAAAGGGATGATGCAGTTCTTGAACCAGAAGATAATAAATTAAAAAAATTATATAATATAACAGAAATTGAAGCTGATACAGCAGGAAATATTTCAAATTTATTAATAGAGAGAACAGCCCTTCTAATAACTGAAACATAAATTTTTCTTATATGGATTTGATAGTTAAAAATAGAATCTTTAACTATTTCTCAGTTGATTTACTTATTATACGTTTTATGGCTTCCTCTGCACTTTTTCTCACATAAATATTTTTATCGGCAAGAACAACTTTCAGATTATCCAATGCTAACGGATCTCCAATTGCACCCAATGTTTCTGCAGCTTTTTCTCTTTTTGTTGAATTTTCATTATTTAAAGCCTGTTTAAGTAGATTTAACGCCTTTTTTCCAAATTTACCAAGTGCTAGTGTGGCTTTCCATCTCACTGTTTGGCTTTCATCTTTAAGATGTTCAATTAATGGTAAAATAGCCCTTTCATCCCCTATTTCCCCAAGGGCCCAGACAGACTTTGAACGCACATTATCATTTCCATTGTCAAGAGCATTTATCAAGGGAAGAACTGCGGGTTCATCAAGCTTTTCCAATGCTTCTGAAGCCCTCCACTGGACACTCAAGTTTGGATCATTTAAAGCAACTATTAAAGGTTCTACAGCTTGTTCATCTCCAATTTCTCCAAGTACTTCGGCTGCTCTATGTCTTGTTTCAGCATCTTCATCTTCGAGGGCTTCAATAAGAACCTTAATAGCTTTGTCAGATCCAACTCTCTCAATGGTTTCCTCAAGTCTTTGATGTTCATCTTGATTTTCAATTTCTTTTATTGAGGGTTCAATTATTTCAAGATCTTCAAGGATTTCAGTAGCTCTTTCCCTCACATCTTCATCTTCATCATCTAAAACGATTTTAAGATATTTTAAAGACTCATCATCTCCAATTTTTCCCAATATATCTACAGCACGTTCTCGAACATGACAATCTAAATCCTCTAAAGCCACTATAAATGGTTCAATTGGTGATTCATCTATCTTGCCTAATGCAGTCAATGAACACCTTCTTACCCTCCAACTATCATCTTCAAGGAGATTAATGAGAGATTTAACAGATTTTTTATCTCCAATTTCACCAAGAGAGTTAATTGCATAGAATTGTACATCTGTGTTATCATCTTCCAGTATATTGATTAAATAATCAACAGATTCTCTGCTAGCAATTTTCCCAAGAGCTTCTGCAACTCTCCATCGAATATTAGGATCATCGTATTCAAGTGCTAAATTAAGATAATTGGTAGCTGTTTTACCCCCAGTTTCTCCAAGAGAGTATATTACCATTTCTTTAAATTCACCATCATCAAAACTTAAATTTTCAATCAAAGGTTCTACTGCACGTCTATCTCCTATCTGTCCGAGAGCATAAACAGCCATACTCCGAACATCCCCATCCTCATCTTTTAAGGTGGTTATAAGCGTGTCAACCGCGTTTATGCTACCAATTTCTCCAAGGGCTTCCGCAGCCCTATATCTAATTAAAATATCTTTTTTGTTGGTCAAAGCATTAATTAATCCATTGATGTCCTGTTTTTCCATCATTTTTGTAAGATCTTTTTCAGTAAGTTTCAAAATTCCCATTTGATATCCTCTTTAAATTGAAATTAAACTTAATATTATATTGTAATATTCTTGGATAAATGTGTAAGTGTAATCTCAAATTGCATGTTTCAGCTTATAAAAAAATTAAATTTAAAATAATGAATTAAAAATCAGTTTTAAGTACCTGAACGATTCCTTGAAGATTTTCTGGCGTCATACATTTTATATCTAAATTTTTAATCTCAATACAAACCGCATTTGATTTTATTCTATTATAATTTGGACATACTGTTATTATACTTCCACCATGAACATTTAAACCTTTTCTAAGCAAATAACCCAATTTTTTAGGGCTTTTATCTGGAATTCCAACATTTAAACCTTGTTTGTTTACATGTAAAACTTCTCTAAAGTCACTTATCTGTGATTTTAAATATCTACATGTTTCTATAGTCTTTGAAATTATATGGGGTGCATTTTCTATTTCTACTGCTATTCCCGCACATGTAATAGGATCTGCCTTTAAACCATTCAAAATATTTTTAGCAGATTCAAGGATATTTGTATTATTTGTTGAGATGAAACCACCATTTCCAACATTTACTGTTTTAGGCGATCCAGTAGATGCTAAAATCACATGGGCATGTTCACCATTACCAAGCAAACCAGTCACATCCCCAATTCCACCAGAGGCATCTTCAACCATTATAACTCCCATATCTTCACAAACTTTATAAACCTCCTTTAACGGCTGTTCTGCCATATACCCGGCAAAACTTGTAATAAAAAGAGCTTCTGGATTGAATTTTTCAATAAAATCCTCTAAAACATCTACCTGAACCAAACCAAATTCTGTAGGAAGATAATTAATGTTTAAACCACAAAATTCAGCCATCCTATTAAATCCTACCCATCCACCCTGGTCGGGGATCATAATACTATCCTTGAACGTGCTCATGACAGAAAGAATTGCAGAACTTCCACTGTTGACAATTTTAACTTGTTCATGTTTAGTAAACCTTTTTATACTCTCCTCAGCATTTACCAATTCTTCGAATCTGCTACCTGGTACATGCTTAAGATTAAGAGATGTCTCACTCATAGCTTCTCTTGTTTTAAGTGATGGTCTTCTGTAAAATAGGTCCATTTATATCCTCTTTATTTATGTATAAAATTGTTCAAAGTAGTCTGTCGAGATTGTAATAGTTCATTTAATAGATCGCTTTGTTTCACAAAATTTTCCATTGGAAGTTTGATTTTAGTTGAAATATAGGATAATGCTGTTTTCATGTCCTCAAATTCCAAATAATTTTGATTCATTGCATTTCGGACATTCTCTCGAACATTGAAAACTCCAAGAGGTACATATCCATTGTACGCTTCCCTTAATACTATTGCACCTGCTTGTTTACCTTCGCGTGCAAGGGCCTCTAGCACAGCCATTTTACATGTGTAATAACACCCTCCAACTCTAGAATAACCTTTTTTCCCGGTGTTATTTTCATAATCAGAAAATATGAGTTCTTCCTTTCCTAAAACATGTAAAAATGCTTCGATCCATTCATACTGCCATTCAATTGGTAGTAAAAGAACAGCATAATAGTTATTAAGACTTGAAAATTCATAAACACGATGTGTGTCTACCACTTCGTTATAACGAACAGTTTTAAGTAGACGATCACCTATTGTACTGTCACATGCTGTTATGGACCATCTTGTGGGTACGAGTCTTCTTCGTTTACCAACTCCCATTGCACCTACTGAAAAAGCTTTTTGTATATTAGAAAAAGGTATTCCTTTGGTATTTAAGTCTAGAACAGCATCAGCTGCTTTAAGATCACTGTCATAAAAAACTTTCTCAAGTTCACGATCCCATTTTACACTTTCTATGTCAAATCTTTGTATAAGCGCACTTGGACCATGAGGAGTATGTTCATCACTAAAAGAAGTGCCTACAGGTTTTTTACTGAATTCTGCTTCACTTTCAATTGAGTTTTCTGAAAGGGATATGTCCTGAAGCTTTTCAACAAAAGAATTTTCAAGATCTTTAATACCTACTATCTGTTTTCCACGTACTAGATTCAACCTGTATCCTATAATATCTTCCTGGCTTTTGTCCTGTGGAATCCAGGATTCTGGCATGTCCATTATGGTTGTGTCCCCTGAAAGAGGAGCTATCATAGGTCCTGCATATACCTTTGGATAATTCCAGCTACCAATAAAAACAGATGGAGGTGTGCTTCCATCAAGCTCTTTACCAACATCTACAGACTGCATTTTCATACGGGAAGTCAGTTTCTTTAGATAAGCTGTTTTGCCTTTTATCATGTTCTCTTGTTTACACTATTATCTAACACACTTAATAAAATCGATGAGAGCGTATGAGTAGTATCTATATTCGGTGTATTTGTAATAAAATAAAATCTGAGTTCGGTTTTATTATAACAACATTATTTTCACATTATTCTTAATATAAAATTTACTTTATTTTAGCTTTATTTATTTTTAAACTTTAAAAACCATATAATATTGATTTTCATACAATAATTGTGCCTTTGCAGGTAAGAAAGAAGTTATATTATAGTTTTTATTGTAGTATACAAAGCCTTTAAATATCGTTGTTTGGTTAAAATTAGAAAAGACCAATCTTTTATCGAATACTAAATATCCTACATTTTTCTTAGCTAGTTCTGTACTGTTAAAGTTATGCTTAATTACGTGTGTAGAAGATTTTACAGCTGCAATGGGTTGATCCGTTGTAGATACTAGGAATAAATTTGTTTCATAGTTATTTGAAACTATTACTGATTTCTTATCACCATATTGATTAAACCAATTAGCAAGTTCATCATCTGAAATTGTTGGTGGTGCAAGTTGGGGAACAACTAACTCACTTGATCCATATGGTTGTGTATTGTATTGTGGTATAACTTGAAAATTCGATTCAGTAACTGTAACAATAGCAAACAACGTTGAAATTAAAAATATTGTAATTAAAAATATTGTTCTGATTCTTTTTGAAGTAAATTCTTTTTTCTTGAAATCAAGATATAAGTAGCTTAAACCCACACCACCGAGGATTGAAAGAGGTAGAAGCAAATGAATTAGTAGTCTTATAGTGTAAACATTAACTCCAAACCAGTAAGATTTACTCAAGAGAAAAAGTACTACAATCCATACAATAAGGAATATATCTTTAGTTTCTCTCCTTTTTAATGCAACAATGGATCCGATGATAGTGAATATCATTACGATCCCCAAATATGTTATATATTTTAAATTACTTATTGGATCGTTGTAGGGGACCGATGTTTTAATCAAAGCGATTCCATAGGTTAAAATTTTGTGTGCAAAGTGTGGGAATAATAAAAGTGAGACAATTGATAAAATTAAGGCAGCTATTAGAGGAACAGACAGAAATAATGCGTAACTGATTAAATAAATTTTCTTTCTATTTAAAATCCCTAAAACAATAGTTATGGATGTTATTACCAGGAGTAATATGTTTGTTGTAGCTTGATGAGTTAATATTACCAGTAAGAATAGGAAACTACCTATTAAAGCATATTTATATTTTTCAGTAACTATGGATTGGTAATACATGTAAATTGCCAAAGGTACAAATATAATGGCCATTGTTTCCGGAAGTGGAGATACCAAACGTGTGAATAGATAGCTTGACATAATAAGGAATCCTGCTGAAATTCCTGCAATATCTCCATAGAATTTTTTAGCAACATAAGACACTGATAAAACAACAGAAAACGCCATAATAGGCTGTAAAATACGTGCAACAAGGAAATAATCGATTTTGAATATACTTCCTAAAAATGTTATAAGCAAACTAAAAAGTGGAGGATACGTTATTAAACTTCCACCTGGTGGATTAATCAGCGGATCTACAAATGTGAGTCCGTATTGACCGAAAACTTCTGCTGCTCGTACATGAACGAATATGTCAACGGTTAATGGCCATTGATTAGTTAAGGTAGGAATCAAAGCTATGAAAAAAACCACAATACTTGGAATAATCCAGAAATACTTTTTTAGTCTACTTTGGTACCAATCAAATTCTCTAAGATCAGTTTGGGATGGATTAACCATTGTTTATGCCCCATTTTTGAAAGATTTATAAAATATCTCCAAAAGTACATTGTTTATAGGGGAGTTCGTTTCCAATAAAATTACTAATAAAACAATCATTTTTTACTGTCCTATAACTTACATTAAATTTTAAACTATTTTACTAAATATAATCCTTAATTTTTTTATTAAATAAAAAGCTTCAAAAAAGGATTTTATTCTCTATTGATTTAAATCATATATATAATATTTTCAAGTCCAATTTATGTTTCATTGTATATTAAAAGAATCAAATAATATACCAATTTTAAATTCGAATATACAATAATTGTATTAAATTTATAAAATGCACTGATTATTAGAGCATTAATTTAATGAATTATAAATTTTGTTATCATGGAATTATAAGATGATATGAGGACTTAAGTCAGGTTAGGATCCAAAAAATCTTAAAACATTTATGATAACCTATAAACGTTAGATTTTAAAATTAATATTTAAGAAATAGTATTTATTTCTTATCAAAGAATTAAGTATACAAAATGAGATAAAAGAACCTTGAAATATCTGAATACAAAAATTATAATGTAAAAGGAGTATTCAGAATAAGAGCACAAACATACAATCGCTAGAATTTATATTGAATTATAGGTTTTATCTTTTAACTAAATGGAGAGATGCAGAATTCATGCAGTAACGCAGTCCAGTTGGTTTTGGACCGTCGTCGAACACATGACCTAGGTGCGCATCACAGCGGGCGCATAATACTTCAATCCGCAACATACTATAACTTCTATCTTGATGTTCTTTAACATTTTCATCTGCAATGGGTTTCCAGAAACTCGGCCATCCTGTTCTGGAATCAAATTTCGTCTTTGAATCAAACAAGTCTGTTCCACAACAAACACACTCATAAATCCCGTCTTCATGGCAATTGTGATACTTTCCTGAAAATGCAAGTTCGGTGCCTTGTTGTCTTGCCACGTTATATGATTCTTTGCTTAAAATCTTCTTCCATTCATCATCGGTCTTTTTTATCCTTTCAACCAGTTCTAGCTTTCCAGTTTTTACTGAGTAGATAGGTACAAATCCATCCTTCTCCTTTGACTTGGGTTTCATTATTATATATATGGATTGACTAAATTAAATAATTCATGGTTTTAGAAAATATAAAAAAAATAAATTTAATTTAAAAAACAGTTATTTTAAGCAAATTCAATCGTACTTGGAGGTTTATCACTTACAGAAAGTGAGACATGAGTTACTTCAGGTATTTCAGCTGTTATCCTTTGAGACATATTTTTGACCATTTTCCATGGGAGTTCGGGAACATTTGCAGTCATTGCATCAATGGATTCAACCATCCTAAGCACAATAAGGTAACCATAATCTCTAATGTCACCTTTAACTCCTGTAACTTTAGTATCAGTTAAAACAGCAAAGTACTGCCATAAAGTAGCATCAAGACCTTCTTTTTTTACTTCTTCTTCTACAATAGCATTGGCTTTTCTGCAAATTTCTATTTTTTTAGGAGTCAAGGTACCAACTATACGTACCGCAAGACCCGGACCGGGATATGGTTGTCTGTTTACTATCTCATCCGGAAGACCCAATTCTTTTCCTACCACTCTAACTTCATCTTTATAAAGTTCTCTAATTGGTTCTACAATCTCAAGAACCAGTCCGTGGGGAAGTGCAATGTTATGGTGGGATTTTATTTGTCCATCACTTTCGATCCAGTCAGGAGCTATTGTACCTTGTACAAGGAATTTTGCACCTTCTTCCTTTGCAATCCTTTCAAAAACTCTTATAAACAATTCGCCAATTATCTTCCTCTTTTCCTCAGGATCTGAAACACCTTCAAGTCTATTTAAAAATTCTTCCTCAGCATCAATTGTTCTAAGATTAAGTCGGTCACCAAATGTTTTGTTAACATATTCAGATTCTCCTTCTCTTAAGAGACCATGATCGACAAATACTGCGATTAGATTTTCACCAATCGCTGTTGATGTTAATACTGAAGCTACAGAACTGTCAACTCCGCCAGATAGGGCTATTATGGCTTTTTTATTACCTATTGTATTTTTTATTTCTTTAATTGATTCATTTATAAATTCAGATGGATCTAACATATTTTCACCTTGAATATAAAGTTATAATCTTTTCAAACAAATATTAAAAATGTATTTCCCATATTTCCGATTATAATTTATCTTACAATTAATAATGTAAATATAATTTAAAATTTATTCCTTGATTTTTGGAATTTTTGACACACCTCATAGAAGTTTTCAAATATTTTTCCACCATTTTCTGTATGATGAACTTCTGGATGGAATTGTATCCCATAAATAGGTTTAGTATTATGTTTAATTGCTTCAACTCCACATATTGATGAAGAAGCAAGTACTTTGAAGTTTTCAGGTGGCTTGATAACTTCATCCTTGTGTGATGCCCAAACATTTGCATTTTCTCCAAAACCCTTTAGTATATCGTTTTCATCAAGTATATTTATCTTGATCTTGGCATAACTTTCAATTCCAGCAGCACCTATTTCTCCACCAAAGGCCTTTGCTATTATCTGATGTCCAAGACAAATACCTAATATTGGATGATCAAGTTCTTCAACGTAGCTCATAGAGTTTCCTGATCGATCTATCGAAGGACCACCGCCGAGAATCAGGCCTAATGGTTCCTTTTTCTTTATATCTTTGATTGAAGTGGTATTAGGAACTATTTCTGAAGGAATCTTTAAGTACTGAAGGTTCCTGAAGATCCTGTGATTGTACTGTCCATGATTATTAATAACGAGTATTTTCATTTATTGACTCCTCAAATTTGATTAAATAGATTAAAAGCAGATATTTAAAGTTTTTATCTGCTTTTCATTTAAATTTCTAATGATTTTCGTGAATATGAGAAAATATATTTATTACTTACAAACCAACAGTATAGCATGGAATTAAGAGATCTGATTTATATTATAATAGCTCTTTTTCTTGCAGTTATTTTATTCTATATCTTCATATGGTTAGTACCAATTATAATAGTATTAATCATTGCTTATGTAATATATATCTTTTTGAAGGGACCACCAGATAACTACTGAATAACCTAAAACTGCTTTAAAGAACATTTATTTTTATTTTTTAGTTCTGAAATTTATTATAATAATCTTATAATTGTTTAAACTTGATCAGGAGGATTGCCATGAAAATGATAAGTGAGTTTACAGGAATTACAGAAAACCTATTAGCATTCAAAGAAGAAGTAATGGATGCAGATAGAATCACATTTATAGGTATGCCTGGAGTTTGCAGCCCTTTTGCGATGCTTTTTGCATATGTTGTGAAGGAGAAGAAATCCGTTTTCATCACAGGTACAGATATCAAGAGTGCAAAAAAAATGGAGATCACAGAACAAGGAATGCAGTTTGGTGGGTCTGCAGATCCACATGCAGATGTAGTTGCAATTTTAGGTGGATTGGCAATGCCAAAGGCCAATGTAAGACCTGAAGAGATTAATAAAATAATTGAAAATGTGTTGCAAAAGGATGGAAAAATTATTGGGCTATGTTATATGGATATATTCAGGGAATATAGCTGGCACACGAAAATAGACTTTGACTGTATAATTAATGGTACATTAACAGGTTTTATTTTAAGAAAAGAAATTTAGGGGATGAATATGTTGGATCTGGGATCAATTGGCATGGAGAAGGGCCTTCTATATGAAACAATTGTAACATCGGTGAATGAGGATGGAACATCAAATGCAGCACCTATAGGTGTGATATGTAAGAATAAAAAAGAGATAGTTCTCTACCTTCACCATGGATCCAGAACTGTCCGTAACATTAAGAGAAATAATAGTTTTATTGTAAACATACTCAAGGATCCANNTATAAGAATGAATTTTATATAAAAGATACAGAGGCTTTTTTAATGGCTAGGGTCACCAGTTTAAAAGATGTTGAAATGGAAGATAAATTAGGAATTTCTTTAACTACAATATTAAAAGCTGAGGTTACTGACATTGTTAAAAAAAAAGAATGTGTAGAGCCTTTAAACAGGGCAATCTATGGTATACTAGAAGGCCTGGTTTATTTAACACGAATGGAAATGGTTTCTGGGGATATGGAAAAGCTCTACCGTCATAGAATGGGGGAAATTTCCCGTATAGTCAACAAAGTAGGTGGTGAAGAACATAAAAGGGCTATGAAAAAAATTTCAAAAGCCTTCTCAAAGTACGAAGACTGAGTAAAATAGATCTTTAGGATAAATTTCTTCTAATTTTTAATCAGTTCAACAAAATCGAACTTCTCAACATCAAAAAGGCCCATATCACTTATTTTAAGCTTTGGAATTACTAATAATGTCATAAAAGACATTGACATAAATGGAGATTTGAGTTTTGAACCCATATCCAGTACTGCATCATGTAAGATCTTCAGATCAGACGATACCTCAAGTGCACTTTTGGTGCTCATGAGCCCTGCAACAGGAAGTTCAAGTTCGTAAAATATATCCTTTGAAACTGCTGCCAGCCCTCCTTTATTTCTTAAAACTGTGTTAACCGCCTTTGTCATATCTTGACTGTTAGTGCCTACGGTTATTATATTGTGAGAATCATGGGCAACGCTAGATGCGATTGCACCGTCTTTCAGACCAAAACCTTTTATAAATGCATTTGAAATCCTTTCATTACCGTAACGCTCTACAACTGCAATTTTAAGTATATCATTACCTAAATCAGATTTTAAATTTCCATCTACCAATTTTAAAACAGCTGAAGATTCATGTGTGATTAGTTGATCTTCAAGCATCTCAATAACCCTCACTGTTTCTTTTGATTTTTTTCCTGGAACATCAAAGTTAGAATGGTTTTTTGGTTTTAATTTAAATGTACTTGGAATTTCCTTTGGTTTCACGTCAAATAAGGGTCTTCCATTTTGAGCTACTAGATTTCCGTCTACTATTACCTTTTCAATATTTAGATCTTTTAGGTTATCGATAAAAATTAGATCAGCAGCTTTTCCTGGAACTATATTTCCAGTGTTTAAATTATAATGTTCCCCTGGATTCAGTGTTACCATTTTAAGGGCTTCAATTGGGTCAATACCATATTCAAAAGCTTTTCTTAGCATTCCGTCAACATGTCCCTGTAAAAGATCTCCAGGATCTTTATCATCTGATACAATGAAGTATCCGCCAATAGATGCCAATTCTTTGAGATTTTTAGCAGAAGAACCTTCACGAAGCATCAGTTTCATTCCTAATCTTCTTTTTTCAAGTGCTTCTTTTTTTGTTGTGCATTCATGGTCCGTAGAGATTCCTGACATAATATACTTGCATAGTTCTGATCCGGATAGTAGTGGGGCATGACCGTCTACAGGTTTTCCAATTCTTTTTGCAGCTTTTAATTTTGCTATTACATTCTGATCTTCATTGATTACGCCTGGAAAGTTCATCATTTCACCAAGAGCAACAACATTTTTATCTTCTAAAAGCTTTTCTATTTCATACTCAGAAATTACCCCTCCCGATGTTTCAAAAGGGGTAGCAGGCACGCATGACGGGGCTGTTAAGTATACCTTAAGAGGTACAGTCGATGCATCGTTCACCATGTAATTTATACCATTTAAACCCATTACATTTGCAATTTCATGAGGATCAGCAACAATTGATGTTGTTCCGTGGGGTACAACTGCTTCTGCGAATCTTGAAGGTGTCAACAAGGAACTTTCTATGTGTATGTGAGCATCGATGAAACCAGGTAGAATTAAACCTTTATAATTCCCATGAACAGCTTTAACACAAGTTATTATCCCATTTAAGTATGTGATTTCGGCACCATAAACTTCTTCTGTAGAAACATTCAATAGATTTCCTCTTACCAATGCCATAAAAATATCCCCACAATACATTATTTTAATTAATGAATTATTCTGGTATTAATTATAGTTTGAGGTTGGGATAATCTATTTAATATAAAAATACTTCAAAAAAAATAGATTAATAGTAATCATAAAATATATGGTATTGAGGAATGATTAATTACCTGTTTTAAGTTCATGGTACAACATCGGTAAAAATGTGCCAACGTCTGTTACTATCCCTACAACCTGGGCGCTACCTCTATCGCTAAGTTTGGTAACTGTTGCTGGATTTATATCTATGCATATGCTTTTCACATGTGACGGTAGCATGTTTCCTGTTGCAATCGAGTGAAGCATAGTTGAGATCATAATAACCATATCTACATCTTGCACATACTTCCTCATCTCATCCTGAGCATCTAAAACATCTGTTATAACATCAGGAAGTGGTCCATCGTCCCTTATTGAACCTGCAAGTACAAATGGAACATTATTCTTTACACATTCGTACATTATTCCCTTATTGAGTATGCCTTTATCAACAGCATCTTTAATGGATCCTGCCTTGTTTATCTCATTTATTGCATATATGTGGTGTCTATGACCTCTTGTCACTGCTTCTCCGGTTTTGATGCACATTCCTAGTGAAGTTCCATAGAGGGCACTTTCAATATCATGGGTTGCAAGGGCGTTTCCTGCAAACATAATATCAATAATTCCTTCTTTTACCATACTGGCTAATAATGATCCTGATCCTGTGTGCACTACTGCAGGACCCGAAACTACAGCAATTTTCCCTCCTCTCTTCTTAATTTCCTTTATTTCGGATGATATCTTTTTTATTATGGATTTAATTGGCTTTTCAGAGGATGCATCGCTAGACATGAACTCAAACACGCCTTTTTTACCCCTAGGACGTTCAGGTGGCAAAACTTGTATGCCTTCCCTACCAACAACAATAAGATCTCCCTTTTTGATCCGTCCAATGGGTTCACAGATTGCTCGTCCACTTTCCGGATCCACAACTATCATACAATCCATTTCTATGTTTTCAACCACTACCCATTCCCCATTGAATCGTATTTGAGTTGGATGATGGGTTGTTGAATAAAAATCATCTGGAAGTGTTTTGTCCATTTCAGACATTAAAAGCCTAACATCTTCTAGTTCAACAACTATTGCTCCAACTTCAGAAAGTTCATCTAGAATTTCACCCAGGAGTGTTTCGTTTGAGGCTTCAACTAGAATTCGGGCGTGGCTTACATCTCCCTTGAGTTTACCCACATTAAACTCCAGTATCTTAAAATCTCCCCCCATATCCATTATCAGATCAAGAGCCTTTGGAAGGATTAGGGAGTCTATTATATGACCAGAAAGTTTAACTTCTCTTTTGTACATTTTATTCACCATTATTTTAAATCAAAATCATAAGATGTTTAGATTTAAGTTTTTATCCTATAAATTTAAGATCAATTCTGACATCAATCTATCAGTTGAACAATAATAGATTAAGAGTATTTTTGTTCCACTATAAAAATTTCTGTATTTAAACCATTAAATAATTGTAAAAATAGTAGAATTAATATCGGGGAAATTGGATCATATAATTTATTAAGGGGTTTATGATTATTGGAGGAATAAAACATCATAAATTATCTTTGCAGCATTTAAAGATGTTATATCTCCTATACTGGTTGATGAAACCTCTACAATATCGAAACCAACAATTTTTTTACCTTTTAGACTGTATATCAATTTTTCAACCTGCTTAGGATTCAGACCACAGGATGATGGAGTGCCAACAGAAGGTGCATATGCAGGATCCAATACATCGATATCGATGCTCAGATAAATTGGTCCTTTAATATTTTTTAGAAATGTGATTATTTCTTCAAGTTTTTCATCTACATCATACGAAGTGTAGATACTTAAATTTTTTTCACGTGCAAATGTTACTTCCTCCTCTGATGAGGATCTCACACCGATCTGGATCATATCCTTTGGATCCATGTCGAATATCCTGTGCATAACAGTTGCATGAGAATATTTATCTCCCATATAAAGATTCCTAAGATCCATATGGGCATCAAAATAAATAATCGTAATGTTTTGGAGGTTTAATCCATCATTTTCTTCCATAGCTTTCAGTATACAGTAGCTAATGCTATGATCTCCCCCTATGGTTAATGGTACCAATCCCATGTCCAGGATTTCAGATATCGTTGTTTTTAGGTTTAGACAAGTTTTTTTAAAGTTTCCATGGACAACTTCAAGGTCTCCAAAGTCGTATACTTCTGTATTAAGGGTTTTATCTAAAAATAGGTTGTATCTTTCGAAGTTGTAAGAGGCTTCCCTTACCGATCTGGGTCCGAATCGTGCACCGGGCATGTAACTTGTAGTACCGTCAAATGGTACTCCAAGGATACCAAAAATATTTTTATCATCGGGATTATGGAGTTCAGTGTCGATCGCAGATGTTTCAATTGAAAATGCGAATTTCAATACATTTTCTGTATAAAAAAGCATATTATTCTCGACTCATTAATTCATTAAGTATTTGTTTTATAATTGAATTCACCCTGAGGGGAATTTAATTATGGAATTATGGGTTATCCACAATTGTATTAGCTCTTTATTCTCATTACTTTCTTTTTACCCATTGCCATTATATAATCTACTTCAGAACCTTCGTTAAGCTTGCCTTTAAGTTCGTCAGGTATTGGAATTTCGAATGTTTCATAGGTTTCAAGATCCATGAGCTGAACATCGTCTCCCATCAGGGCCAGAACCTGACCTAGACGTTTGTCGATCATTGGAACATCACATTTGGAATCAACAGGTTTAACAAAATTTCTTTTTTGATTGTCGAATATTCCCATCGCTTCAACTCTTGCCTTTGCAGCACCGTGTTTTCCAGGTGATGATGTTTGAATACTCGTGATTTTTGATGCTTCACCGTCTATTATTACATATTTACCAACTTTTAAGGTTTTAACTTCTAATACCTTTTTTGACATTTTTTACCTCCGATATATCCACTTGATTCTCAATAAACCAGTAAAGA
>PMMV01000027.1 GCA_003162115.1 Methanobacterium sp. | reverse complement strand
ATGATTGAGTCAAATTTTCAGGAGTATCTACAGCCAACAATTTGGTTTTAATTATCCCTACTCTATCGCAGAGTTTTTCTGCCTCACTTAAAAGATGAGTATTAAGAAAAATAGTTCTATTCTCCCTCTTAAGTTCAAGAATGAAATCTCGCACTGTTTTAGAAGCTTCTGGATCAAGGTTTGCGGTGGGCTCATCTAAAAATAAAATTGGGGGGTCATGAATTAAGGCTCGAGCTATAGCTAGTTTTTGCTTCATACCCTTAGAGAATTTACCTGCTGAATAATTCCTTTGATCCCAAAGGCCTAGCATCTTAAGGAAATAACTCGATTCTCTCCTGCCTTCCCTCTTCACCGATTTTATAAAATCTACCATAATAATCGAGATTTTGATAAGCGCTTAAATTTTCATATAGACCAACATTCTCCGGTAGTAAACCAATCAATCTGCGGATCTTCTGCATATCAGCACTATTTCCAATATCATAACCCCCTATTTGGGTTTTACCACTGGTTTTTGATATCAAACCGGCGAGCATCCTTACAGTAGTTGTTTTCCCTGCGCCGTTTGGACCAAGAAAGCCAAAAACTTCCCCTTCTTCAACATGTAAAGTAAGGTCGTCAACTGCGGTAAATTCGCCAAACTTTTTTGTAAGATTTTCTGCATCGATCAAGTTCATCAACTTGTGGTTTTTTTAGTTTTATTCTATTAATTCCTGTTAAGTATTTGAAAATTCTATCACCCATATTACGATTGCTCAGAGTTATAATAGGATAATTTTATCTATATTAATGAATATGAACTTTTGTTATCTTTTTAAGACAATTAAGTTATAACAATTTTAAATAATCATATATTAGAGCTAACGCATCCTAAATCGGGTTTGCGTTTGCGTTTCTGGCGAGGTATAAATAGTGATACAATGAGTCCAATGAAAAGTACTATTGTAATAATGTTAAAGGCAAATTTCATGGTCTCAACTTTCTGATAAGGAACTATTCTCTGTTTTTCATCGATATCACCGGGATTTTCAGGCTCCAATTTTCAAAGAACTGATGCACACCTATAATTTGTTCTTCATTCGAAACAGTTGTTTGATTGTTGAAAACTAGACCAAGACCACTGAAACTTCCAAGTATTAATATAACTCCAAGAACAGCTGTCCCAAGAGAAGAACCTAGATTTATACCCGTATTCATAATTCCTGAGGCATCTGGTTGTTGTTCACTCCGGGCTACAGAAAATATTACATTGGCAGATTGAGGGAATACTATGCCCATACCTACACCCAAAAGGGATATCCCTGGGACCATATCCAATATAGTGGTATAAGTGGTGAAAATCAAGCTAAGATAGATACTTCCTGTCATGGCAGCAACAGAACCAATTGCAAGAATNNTGCTCCCAAAACTCCCTGAACATAAACGGGGATAATAAATAGCACTCCTCCTATTGTGAAATTCATTATTAACCTGCTAATATTTGCGAGGGTAAAACCACGATCTTTAAAGAGGGTAATATAGATTAAAGGCTCTTTATTATTGTTCATACGGTTTTTTTGATAGAAGTAGAAAATAATTAGCAGAAATATCCCAATAATTATGGGGTATGGTGCTATATACCAATTTTTAGGGTCATTAAGTAATAGAATACCTATAACAAAGAGGAATATTCCTAGGGCAGAATTAATAGCTCCAACCACATCCAATTCACCCCACTTCATTGTTGGTGGGAAACTAGAGATTTCCCTTGAAAATAGGGCTATAACAATAACAATTAGTAATTCCAATCCAAATGCATATCTCCAGCTGTAGTATGTGGTTAAAAATCCTCCTAAAATAGGTCCTATTGTTCCTGCACCCGATGCCATTGAACTTGTTATTCCCAGTGCAAATGCCCTTCTTTCCCCCCTCATAGCTTCCAGATATGATGGAAGTTGTTGCAGGCATCATGAGAGCGGCTCCAATACCTTCAAGTATGGACCAACCTATTAACAACATTGTGCTGTTAATGCTTAGGGCTGCAACAACAGTTCCTACCCCATAAATGCCCGCTCCAGTTAATGTTTTCTTCCTACCCAAGATATTCTGCAAACGCCCCCAATAAGCATTAAACTGGCCATTGTAAGGGAGTAATTAGCTATAATAATTTGTATAGTTGCTATATTTGTATGCAGATCCCTTATCAAAGCGGATATTGCAACGTTTAAGAAGGTCTTATCAATTACAATTGTGAAAATTGACAGAGTTACAATTATAAGTGTTAACCAGCCATTTTGAATCTCTGTTTTTTGCCCCACCCGTTCACTTCCGGATTTTTATATCATAAATAAACTTTTTTTAAGGTTTTTTTTATAACATTAGAACAAATTTAGCAATATAATTTAAAATTATATTCAAAAAGTTTTATAATAATATTTAGAATTATTTTAAGATAATTTTTTCTAACTAATATTAGATCCAATTAATACAAAACAAATAAATCAGTGGATTAAAAATTATTATACAAATGTTTTTTTAAACTAAGGAAGTTCAAAATGTCGAAGAAAGACGAAGATTTTATAGAGAATTTAAAATTAACAAGGGATATATCCTCAGAATTTGCAGTGGCTGAAAAGATCATCAGAACATCTGCTAAAGGTCGTAAATATCTTGATATTACCCTGACAGATAGAACTGGTCAGATCGATGGACGAATGTTTCCCTCAGATGTTGAAAGTGTCCATGACTCAATAAATTTAGGTAGTGTATGTAATGTAATTGGAAGGATCAGTGAATTTCCATCGGGTTCAGGAAAGTTCAACATGGTTATAAATGTTATAGATGAGTTGAAAGAAGGTGAATATCTCATAGAAGACTTTGTAATGGCTTCTGAAAATAACTCTGATGATCTGGTGTTAGAGATAGGGAAAGCAATAAAAGAGATGAAAGATGTCCAACTTAAAAGACTTTTAAAAGCCTTTTTCTGTGATAATAATTTCACAAAGCAATTTTACAATGCACCAGCAGCAGTTGTACATCATCACAACTACATGGGAGGTCTTCTTGATCACACCGTAGAGATTTTGAAGATATGCAGAACAATGTGCAAAATTTTTCCAGATCTAAACCAGGATCTACTGTTCTGTGGTGTGTTATTGCATGATATAGGCAAAATAAAAACTTATACTTATGGAACTGGGCCTATTGGATTCTCAGAAGAAGGCGATCTACTCGATCATGTTTACATATCATGCGAAATGGTTAAAGAAAAGATGATAAGTCTAGAAACACCTGAAATACTTTCAAATCAAATACTTCATATGATATTGAGCCATCATGGATATATTATTTATGGATGGGGTTCATCTGTAGATCCGAAAACACCGGAAGCCTTAACTCTACACTATGCCGACAATATGGATGCCAAGGTTAAGGAAGCATTTCAACGGTTATAGATTCAATTCAAATAAGTAGATCAGATAATTTATTATTTTATTTTGTGATAATATTTTTTTTAGAAAGAATTTATAATAGTTTTTACATAAAATATTATGATAATTATATTTTCGGAATGAATTAATAGGGTGAACATGACTATTTAATTTCAAATTAATTTTATTCGGAGTTAAATTTTTATGGACAGAAAAATTATCATTCTTCTGGTACTACTTATTTTGGTAATAGTTATTTTTGCAGTTGTAGAGTATCAGCAAAATCAGCCAGTAAAGCTTCAAGGTGTTCAAGTTAATAATTATCAAGGACAGAATTTAACATCAATTAATAGTATGCCTAAAACATCCATAAAGGGGACTCAATACGTTAATATGAGTAATTACACTCTGGAAGTAACTGGACTGGTTCAAAATCCTCGAAATTACACATATGATGAAGTTTTAAATCATACAGCCTACCAAAAAGTTGTAACGATAAACTGTGTTGAAGGATGGGATGCAACTATTTTATGGCAAGGGGTTTTGGTTTCTGACCTTTTGAAAGATGTAAAACCATTACCTTCAGGTACAACAGTAATATTCACTGCTGCTGACAATTATACCACTTCATTCCCAATTGATTACTTGTATAACAATAATATATTACTTGCATATAAAATGAACAACGTAACAATTCCGCCTGAGTACGGTTTTCCATTCCAACTAGTTGCTGAAAGTAAATGGGGGTATAAATGGATAAAATGGGTCACAAAAATTGAAGTCACCAACAACACCAACTACACGGGCTATTGGGAGAGCAGAGGATACATAAATAGTGGTAATTTAAACCAAAACTTCTTAGGGAGTTAATTTGATAGTTTGCTATATGGATTCATTTAATGATCTTGAAAATTGAATTATTGTAAATTTGTGAATTTCAATCCTTATTCTTATTTTACCGGATTAAATCAATTAATACCAAATATAATCCGTTTTATTTATATAAAGTAATTATCGTAAATTTATTGTTCAATTTTATCCATAATTATTCTTTAAATTGTTTTTGATGATGCATCTTTGTCAAGTTTTTCTAAAATATTGTTTATATCTTTTTGAGCAAGTTCAATTGATTGACCTGTATTGATGGTATGCCAATCTTTGGCTAATTCCATGGCCTTTTCCCTAACTTTCATCAGGTCGTTTAAGTTTTCGAACATCTCATGTTCGTTTCGTTTTAAGAGGCGTTTAAGTAATTCATCAGGTTCAACATCTAAAAAAAACATATAATTTGATGTTGGCAGAACAAATGAAAAGAACTTGTATAGTAACTTTGCCATTGGAAATGGAAGATAAGCCACTCCCATAAGATAACGTACCATTATGACTGTTTCAGCCTTCTGGTGATATAATCTAACGGATCTAATTACATCAAGTGCGTAGTATACCGATGCCATAATATGTTTAATTTTACCCTTACCTAAAAGTGCTTTTTTAGCTTTTATTCCATAAGGATTGTCATTAGAAGGATGTGTACGTACAATTACATTTTCTCCTTTTGAAAGATATTTTTCCATTATTAAATTTGCATGAGTATCTTTTCCTGATCCATCTAATCCATCCACAATTATATAACGCATTACTATCCCTTCAAATTTATATTACTTTTTTTGTTAAAAAAATTGACTAATAAGTAGTAATTTTTAAAAAACCATCATAGTTAGAAGAAGATACACACCTACTGCAGAGAAACATGCAGTTATGTTATCCAATCCCTTTGGTGTTATTCCTTCAAATATTGTGGCTATGAGTGCCACTACAGGTATAATTATGAAATTAGCAGTGAAAATATTGTAATATGCTAAAACAATTCCTAAAGTTACAATCAATACTAAGAACATTGTAATTGAACCTTCAAAGCTCTTTTTATCCCCAAATATATTGTATTTGTGTTTTCCAAATTTTTCTCCGATTAACGCAGCCATACCGTCCCCATATGACATTGCTGCTATACCTACTGCGATTATCCATTGCTGATCATAGAAAAAGAATGCTAGGACAGTCCAAGATATTGCATAGTAAACAAGGCCCATACCATGCCCTGATGTCGATATTCTGTCATTAAATTTAATTGGAGAGTATGGGCTCATTAAAAAAGTTAACAATATGAATGGGGCTGCTGCAAGGAAAGTAATAACAAACTGACTAGTGAAAAATGGCAGTATAAAAATCACATTTCCAACCATGATATGAAGGAACTTTCTGCTGAATGTAGGATATTTATTCAATACCTTTTCAGATATAATTAGTAAAATGGCTATATATCCATAGACCAAAATTAGACCTATAATATCACTAGCTATCATGTCCATAATGAAGTTCTTTTACATATAAGAGAATTTGTATTTGTTCATGATATAATAACAGAATTTTAAAAAGTTTAGAACTCTTATGTTATTAAATTTAAATATGGATTATCATCTTTAAAAGTTGTTTAAATCAGTATAAAATATTTAATTGCAAAAATATTATTATATAATTAACTTTTTTGTTAAAACCGTTTTATTAATTATTTCTATAAAATCACTGAACATGGGAATTGCCTATAAATGATTTAGAAAACAAATAAGGATCAATTATTAGGGAGATTTGTTATGTATATATGTTTAGAAGGAATTGATGGATCTGGTAAGTCAACCCAAGTAGAAATGCTTATTAATTGGCTTAAAAAATGTGGAATTGAAGTTTTCCGGGTTTTTGAACCTACAGACTCACCAGCAGGTAGGTTAATTAGGAATATGCTCCGCAATCCTAATGCGACTAATGAAAACTTCCAGAAAACTCTTGCACTCCTTTTTGCAGCAGACAGGATAATTTTAATGGACAAGATCACGGAAGCAGAAAAAAAGAGCAAGATTGTTGTTAGCGACAGATGTTTCTATTCCAGCTTAGTATACCAGAACGGAGCCGATTGGATAGCGGAGATAAATAAATTCGCTAAAAAACCAGATATTGTTTTATTAATGGATATAGACCCTGAAACAGCAATCTCACGATGTGAAGGTAAGGATAGTTTTGAAGATATAGATTTTCTAATAAAGATCAGGGAAAGATACCTTGACCTTGCTGAGAAAGAGGATTTTATGGTAGTAAATGCAAAAAATGGTTTGAACAAAGTTCATGATGATATAAAAAGGGTTATGGCCCGTAAATTGGGTATGTGCATTTGAATACGGAATCAATTAAAAAAATAGAATATATTCATTTAGGAGATTTGGTTTCATCACTATTTTTCCTTTCAAGTTCAGCTATCCTCTCATTTAATGCTTTAACAATATAATCTCTCGCATCTTCAAGGTTTTTTATCTCTCCTTCGAAAACAGGGCCGGAGTCAGTCTGTTTAACTTCAAGGTCATAGTTATCCATTACATGAGCAATTATCTGCCCACTAACTCCGGGCGGAATCCTCATTTCGAATTTTTCAACATTTTCTTCTACCAATTAAATCCCTCCAATATTTATATCTACAATTTTTTTTTAGACTACTTAAAAATCTGGTCTGATTTAAGATACTCCCTAACAGGTTCTAAAATTTCTATTAAACGTTTTATAACAGAATTTTTAAGGTCAAGGGGATGTAATTCATTCCTGGAATATATCTCCAACAGATCGTTGTAATTGAGTTCCAAGTTTCCACCAAATTTTGTTGGCCTTTCTATTAGGATTGTTTTATCTTCTGTAAATATGAAATGTTCTGCAATTTCTATTACAGGATTCCCTTCAACCTGTCCCTGTGGACAGAAACTCTTCTGTAATTTTTTCCTTATAACATCTGGTTCATCGTCTATTGCAATGTAGTTCTCTTTACTTGAAGACATTTTATCAGATCCATCAGTACCATGAAGAAGAGGGGTGTGTAGACAAACAGGAGCCTCAAATCCCATCCTTGGAAGACTCTCCCTTGCAAGCATATGGATCTTTCGTTGTTCCATCCCGCCTAGTGCCACATCGACCTTCAGGAATATCATGTCAATAACTTGCATAAGGGGATATATTACTTCAGCAACCTTATGATCCTTACTGTCCCTTGTTATCTGTGCCATGCTGCGTTTTGCTCGTGTTAATGTTGTTGAAAGTGCTAGTTCGTATATCCTGTAAGTGTAATCTTCAAGTGTTTGAAAGCTGGAACCGAGTACGAATTCAGTATCTTCAGAAAGCCCTAAGGCTCTGAAACACTTCATATTGTATGTCGATATCTCATCAATTTCTTCAAGACTTCCCTTGCCGTTTAAGTAAGCGTGAAGATCTGCAAGTAGAATTTTAACCTTGAAACCCGCATTTTGAAGATCTATCATCTTTTTAACAGTGATTGCGTGACCTAAATGGATTTTTCCTGATGGTTCGTATCCAATGTATGCAATTGGTTTGGTTTTTTTGATTTTATCTATGAGTTCTTCTTCTGTCACCACTTCAAGGGTACCTCTTTTAATGTTTTCCTTCTTAGAGTCAAGGTCCATTATTATCACCATATAATAACAAATTAAAAAGTTTAAAATGTAAATATTTAGAATAGTACACTTATCATCTAATTTAGAATACCGGAAGTATATTATTTTGTGTTATTCATCAGGATTATTTTCATGATCATTTCTGAGGATATAAATTTTTCCTTCAACTTCAAGAACTTTTACTTCGTTTCCAATCTTTAAATCCGATGTTTCTTTATTAATGTCTAAATCAATGGGTTGATAAGTGTTTGGATGCAGTATTTGAATACTTTTTGGTGTTTTCGAGGTAATATTGGTTATTTTTATATCCGAACGCCTTGCAATAACTTTAATTTTTTTGTAGTCTTTCCACATAATAGACCAAATACCATCCGTTTCAAGATCATTTAAAATTATTTTTCTTCCGTCAAAACCTCTAACCTGTCCTTTACGGTTTTTGTATTCTATAAAATCTCCTTTTTGGAAATCTGGCAGTCTTATAGAGATCCATATCCTGTAAAGATCCCTTCCCCTAGATTTGTCTCTTCCAACTAAACGAGGTGATTCTTGGACCACTCCACCCATTACATCCTTAACTGCACTTGCAAGTTTTCTAGCCGCTTTGTAAGATCCAACATAATAGTCTACTCCTTCTTTTATAATTGATACATCTGAAACGTATGCCATTCTATTTTTTACTGATAATATACTAATTTTTGCCCTTATTATCTTATCGATGGCTTGAATCTCTTTAGAAGTTGGAAATCTTTTATCGGCACGTATCTGGATTACTGATTCAAAGTACCCTGAAGCGTATTTACTGCAATCAGGACAGGAACTTTTTTTAATTTTTACATTTACCCTATGTTCTTCAACCACCCTAGTATCTAGAACAGTCCCTTCAACGCGGATTAAACATTCATAATTGGAGCCTCTGACTGTGAGTATTTCAACAGATAATTCGAGGACTTGAACATATGGTAATAGGTCATAGTTTTCCATTATGACCGTGGTAACAAGTTCTTCTTCTGAAAGCTCTGAATCCTCCCACTTTATACCATTTAAGAGCGAACTGCAGTGGGTGCAGATAGTAACTTCTAAATCTTGAGGAATGCTTATGAGACGCGCTTCCTTTACAAAGCAGGATCTGCATATCCCTTCGTACAATTCTTCATCTTCGTTACCGCATCTTGGACAAAACATAATTTCACTGTTAAATTAATAATAAAATATTTTTGGCCTTTTTAAACCTAATTTAATATCAAAATAAAAAAAANNCATTTAAGGATGAATATCCTATCTTCTCTGATTATCTTTGTGTCGGGTCTGTTACACTCGTGGCACATTATGAAACGTTTCACATAATCTTCTATCTTTTCGTTTATAATGTAGTGTGTGAACTTTCCTTGGAGTATTGCCCTTGTACCTTCTAAATTCCCTGCAGTACCAAGCTCTCTTAAAAGGAACTTCAAAACATGTTGAGGATCTCTGTTAAGTGCTTCTGTTACTTCTGTGAAATTCTGTATCATGGTTCTATTTCCTTGAATCAT
>PMMV01000117.1 GCA_003162115.1 Methanobacterium sp. | reverse complement strand
CTGATATAACAACAACTTTGAACTTTGTTTTTGGAGTTATAATCCTAATTTTAGGGTTATGGGTCTATAAAATTAAACAATATGCTTTGGCTCTGTACCTGGCCCTTGCATTCGGTATTTTTGCAGTTTCACATCTTGAACTCCTGTTAGGAGTTTCTTCTTCGAATATTTCTGTAATCTTTCTCAGAGTACTGGCATATCTGCTTATAATATACGCCTTAATCCGTGAAGCAATGGTAAAATAAAAAAAAATTAGGATCATTTAAGTTCTAATTTAATTCCACCTATTTTCGGAGCTAAGAAATTATAAAAGATTGCCGTTAGTGCCACAAATATGAAATAACCAATGAAATAGAATAGTATATTGCCTATAAATTCTCCAACACCCGCTGCAACCATTCCATGTACACTGTTTGTTATTAAACTATAAAGACCATTCAGAAATCCAAATACAAAAAATACAACAGCCACAGATAATGCAGTTGGAATAACTGGTATATATTTTAGTTCATTTGATGATCCCGATACCGTTAAGAATTCTAATCTAATTTTGGAAACTCTGATGGCTATGAAATTATAGAATATGGCTGTTAAAGCATTGTTAATAAATCCTCCAATGAATACAATAATAGGCAATCCAATGATTAACAAAATAGCTATAATAACTCCAGCAACTCCCAGCGCTGCACCAGTGGGAAGTGTAGCATTGGTAGCATTAGCAAAAGCTTGCGATAAAGCTGGAATCGAACCACTTAAAATGGATAACAAAGGCAATATTAATGCTGCTATAAAAATCCCAATTATTAATGCCATAATAGCTCCAATAGAGGATAAAATCAAAGCAAATGAAATAACTGGTATTTCAGTTACTTCATCACCTTCTAATCCCAATTTTATACCACCTAATCTGGGAACTAGACTATTATAAAGCAAAACATAGAAAAAATTTCCAGCAATAGTAATAAAAAAAGCACTAATTGGAAGGATGAAAATTAATCCTACTCCTAATGAAACAATATAACGCCCTATAACCAGATTTTGAGGTGCAAATGCTGAAACTAATCCAAAAATAATTAATAGAACTATCGCGGCTATGAAAGCTAAAATTACATTTATCGATGCAGTCATCAGTACAAAAGACGCTAATTTCACATGTTTAATTTCTTTTATTGTTACCATTAGAGTCACCAACATTGACTATTATTCAATATTTATTTATCTGACTTCTTCTTTTTTTTAGATTCGTTTTTGGGTTTTGTTTTCTTTTCAAGTTCAAAAACATCCCTGTAGATCTCGCCCCAAATTTTAGCCTTCAAATCATCATCACTCGAACTTGCATTAATCTCTTTACATCTTTCCTCAAGGTTATCGAGTTCTTTTTGACGTTCAATGTCATCATACTTCTTGTTTAATTCTTCTAATTTCTTTTCAATTCTTTTTGTATCAGATTTCAAGTATTCAAAATCCATAATCAGGCTCCAAGAGTAGTTTTAGATATTAACAATATTTTAATATAGATTTGTTATTTCAGAAATTTAATATTTGTTATTACTATCATAGAAAATTAAAGAAAAATATATTGATATAATTCATATAAGGTAAATTTATTAGAAGGAATAACCTTAAATCAGTATATAATGGGATTTATTGAATGTTATTTCTAAATATAGTGGGGGTTATATTATAGAAGAAATTTTAAAGGTTCCAAAAACTGTTTTAGAAGATGTTTGGGATGAAACATTATCAAAACTTGAGGATAATCCTGATTTTAACATTGATGCAGTTGAAAAAATTGAATCTATGGTGAAAGAAGGGATGATTAACTCTGACGACATTATTGATCTTTTAAAGGATTAGGTGTTGATTATGAAACTTCTTGAGCTTGAGATTCATAATTTCAGGGGGATAATAAACCTTTCAATTGAGCCTAGGGGAGAAAATTTCCTGATATATGGTCCTAATGGTTCGGGTAAAAGTGCAGTCGTGGATGCACTTGATTTCCTTTTAACAGGACAGATATCCCGAATGAAAGGTAAAGGAACCAAGGATATCACATTAAAAAAACACGGCCCACATGTAGATTATTCAGCCAAAGATGCCTGGATCAAAGCTAATGTTAAGATCCATGGTTTAGAAGAACCAGTTGAAATAAAACGTTCCCTTGATCATCCTAATAAATTGATATGTGAAGATTCAATAAGGGACCTGATTAATCCAGTTATAGAACTTGCAAGTAGAGGTCAGCATGTTCTAACCAGACGTGAGATACTTAACTACGTTACAGCTGATTCAGGTACGCGTGGTAAACAGATACAAACTCTTCTCAAGATAACCGATGTGGAAAAAACACGCAACGTACTTGTAAAAGTGAAAAATACACTGAAAAATAATCATATAGGAGCAAAAAGTTCCCTGAACACCATATCTGCAGTAATCAACTCTAATATTGGAATTACCAACTACGATGAAAAGAAAATCCTTGATTTTGTAAACAACAACAGGAATGTTTTAGATGGAAGCCCCCTACAAGATCTTAAATCAAACTCAATTAAAGAAGGAATCGAAGCTCAAACATTATCCTCTGATATAACCGTTAATACTCAATTACTTAAAATTGACCTTGAAAAACTGCATGAAATAAATTCAGATAAGAATAAAGAGAGTTTATCTAATATTGACCTTGAATTACGTGAATTAAAGACTAAAATATCTTCTGACCACAGAATGGAAGATGCACTGGATCATCTCAAACTCACCAGATTAGGTCTAAATTTATTAGGTCTTGAAGGTAGCTGTCCACTGTGTGATACTCCATGGGAAACAGGAGATCTTAAAGAACATTTAAAGTATAAAATAGAAATTTTTAAAGATGCTGCTCAAAACCTGGACAGACTGAGTGAATTGACAGATGAATTAATCCTCGAAGTAAATCACACCCTCGCAAGTTTGAATGAAATAATAAAATCAGCTGAAATATTAGAATTAAAAGAAGAAGTAATAGCACTTAAATCATGGACTAATGAGTTGAAAATATTATTATCAGTTCTAGAGGATGAAAATTACCCTGATATCAGATTTAGTGAGGAAATGGTTGAAGTTCTCCTTGCACCGGATAATTTAGATTTTATTTTAGATAATATTTATTCTGTGGCAATTGAAAAATCTCCAGAGCCTTCAGAAGAGCAGACAGCCTGGGATAATTTAACAAGGCTTGAGGAGAATCTGAAAAACTATGAAAGATCAATAGATAATTGTACAAAATCATTTGAATCATATAAGAAGAGTGAAATTCTTTATAAGACGTTTTTAGAGTCCAGAGACAAAATTTTAAACAAATTATATTCTGAGATCAAGGATCGTTTTGTTGAGCTTTACAGAGAATTGCATTTAGATGATGAAATGGAGTTTAAAGCCATAATAATATCGGAAAGTGCAGGTGTGGACTTTAAGGTCGATTTTCATGGTAGAGGAGTGAATCCACCAAATGCACTTCACAGTGAAGGACACCAGGATAGTATGGGTATTTGTCTGTATCTTGCACTCGCTGAAAGACTCACACAAGGATTTATTGATCTAATAATACTGGATGATGTGATGATGAGTGTTGATGCACCGCACAGAAGAGAGATCTGCAACCTCCTAGCCAACTTCTTTAAGGGAAGACAGTTCTTTATAACCACACACGACCAGACATGGGCAAGACAACTACAATCTGAAGGTGTTATTAAAGCTAAAAATAGGATAGAATTCTCTAATTGGACCATTGAAAACGGTCCATCAGTTAATATCTCAGGTGATATCTGGGATGAAATTGATGATGATCTTGAGAGAAATGATATTCCATCAGCTGCAGCCAAGCTCAGAAGAGGTTCTGAAGAATATTTCAGTCAGGTTTGTTCAGCTCTACATGCACCTGTGAGGTTCAATCTAAGTGGCCAGTACGAGTTGGGGGATCTTTTAAGCGGAGCTATGGCTGAATATAGAAACGAACTGAAACATGCAAAAGAAGCTGCTAATTCCTGGGGAAATACTGAAGAACTGGAAAGTTTGAAAGAAATTGACGAATTTTCAAGGAATGTATTTACCCGTTTAAATATGGAAAGATGGGCAGTAAACCCGGCATTACATTACAATCAGTGGGCAGATTTCACACCCCAAGACTTTAAACCTGTTGTTGATATTTTCCGTGATCTTTTTTCAATTTTCCAGTGTGATAAATGTGGTACTCTTTTACACCTGGTTATAAACGGCCCAAGGCCAGAAGCAGTTAAATGTAACTGTGGAGAGGTTAACTGGAATTTAAAAGAAAATGAGGATTAAATTTTCTCAGCAAAGATCAGCCTCTCAATGGCTGCTGAGGCAAATATTCGACCTGTTGGTTTCACATATCTCTCTTCCAGATCTTCGCCACCAACGTCTTCAATTATTTTCCATCCATATTCTTCAAGAAATTGTGGCCATGACCCTGGATCCATCCCAAATTTCCACGTCCCAGTTTTAACAAATCTTTTGTAGACCTCATCCATGCCATACATGTTATTCCCATCAAGAAAATCTTTGCGAACATAAGTAAAAATAATTTTACTACCACTATGGACATGAGACAAAAAATCAAATATTATTCTAACGCTTTTTTCCTCTAAATATTGAGTTACAGCTTCCCATATAAAAAAAATCTTCTTGTCGCTTGAATAACCATTTTTTTCAAGTACTTTGCCTATATCTTCATGATCAAAATCAATTCCAATAATCTTCACATTACCTGGAATAGTTCCTAAGATATGAGTTAGACGTTTTTGTTTGTGTTTAATAATTATATTCTGGTCGAGTTCCCAGATAGGTAATTCTGATATCGAATTAAGTGAATAAACTCTGGTATCAATTCCTGCACCTAGATTTACCACTCCATCAATTTGATCGCTCATATCATTCAACCTATCATTTATATACCTTTTTCTGCATAGTATACCTCCCCAAATACCGGGAGTGATTTTTTCGGTGTAATTGATTAACCAGTCTCTAACAAATCCAATTTCCGATACCCTGGTAACTATCCTTACACTTAATGGTAACATTTGAAGTGCTAGATCATCATCAACAATACGTTGATCCTTTGGAAAAGATTGTTCCATGGCAACTATAGATATTGGATCTGCGCTTGTTTTAGCTGCGTCTTCTGTCATAAATTATCCCTTTTAATTTGTTATATTAACTTTATCTATTTGTATAAAAATAATATTTAATCTTAATTTTTTTATCCAAATATTGTACCAAATTAGATATTATGCATTTTAATACTTAATTTATATTCGATTATAAAAATAATTCATTAAAAAAAAGAAGATAGAACTTTTCAAAGAAATGTATAAACTTTGTTTTAAATTATGAAAAGATTAGTTTCCATCCAATAAGCTAAAAACTTAGATATTTCTATGCTTTTTCTTGAATATTGTGTTTTGTGCTTCGTAGAATTTTTGAAATATTATTATTGGGTCATAATTGTTTCAGTTGATTTCTCAGGATCTTTTGGTATGAGATGATCCGGGATTATAATAGTGATACCTATTAATAATAGTGATACCTATTAATAATAGTTCTGAAGATTCATTGTATTGTGTTTGATATTCTAAAGAGTATTCACTATTTATATAAAATTCAAACATTTTTAATCGTTCTTTTAAAAACTTATATTGATCTTTACTAAGACAGGTATCTTCAAATTTTAGCGATATATGAGTAGTTTTATTGATCTTGTTTATTTTTTGTATCAATGAGTTTCATCATTTTATCCATTATTCATTAATTTGGTCAGGATTACTGATATATTTAACAAAAATAGGAAATTTTGTGAACCATATCACAAAATAGGTCTATTTTAGTCGGCATAAAACAATATTTATCATTATTATCTATTTAATATAATAAATATATTAATAATAAAACATTTTATTAAGGTAAAAAATAAATCCATTTTTATTAATAGCGAATAATTAAATTATTTATGATATTTATAAAATAAATGTATTTCTCCATAAGGGAGGGATTTAATGAATCCAAATATATATAATAAATATAGTGTGGATGTTCCTGAAACATTCAAGAGAATAGATAATTTTCTTGGTGATAAAACAACAGATCTATTAGATAATCAATTATTTTAGAATGAATATAATATTAAAACTATAAAAATTCTAATCTGTGATTTAATATGCTTAGAGGGATTAACTCCCAAAGAAATTAAACATCTTGATGAGTTAGTATTTAGACTAATATCCATGTTAAACCTATATTATCTCTCCAAAAGGGATGAAATAGATGTATTGAAAAATTTCTTTTTAGTACCTGAAAAATCTTAATTAAAAATAAATTAAATCCTACATTATATCTGATAGGTTTAATGAGAAAATGAATTATTGAGTCAAACAAAAGACCTTATTTCTGAATTTTTTTTATTACTTTCTTTATCAAGCCTTATTCCAGAATAATAATGTAAAATCATCAAAAGGATGTCTTTTATTAATTATCCCCTATTTTTTCGAGAATATCTTTGATGTTATTAATTGAGTCCCTAAATTTTTCTAGATCTTCATCTGATAGAGTGGACAGGTTGATTTTTATTTCGGTATTCGAATGTTTTCTCCAATTCTTTAACAGATCCTTACCTTTATTGGTAGGGGCTATATTGATTATTCTTCGGTCATTTTTATCAGGTAATCGTTCTGCTAATCCATCAGTGACAAGTTTATCAATTAATGAGGTCATATTTGATTTTGATATGTAAATTCTCCTTCCGATTTCAGACATAGGTAGTTCGCCATGTTTGTTCAGGACTTTTAATATATGGTAGTAGGAATGGGGCATTTGCTTTTGTTTTAAATTTTTTTTATGTTTGAAAAGTTTTTTTCTAAATAATGGAAAAAACAGATACAAATCATCCACCATTTTGTTCAAGTTTTCCTCGTCCATATTGATTCACCAATTAAAGATATTATTATAACTATATTAAGATATTCATGTATAATAACTTATGAAAAAAATATAATTTAATTTTAGTAACATTTAGATTAGTAATAGTTGTATAATATTGAATTTTTGTCAAAACTGTTTATATGTCTTTTGAATAGATCACATCAAAATTATTTTCCAGATTGATAAGATTGAATATATCAACTAAAAAAAGAGTTTAAAGGACTAATAAATTTATAGCAATTTATTAGTTCTGATAGGGTCTATCTTATAAAGATTGCTAAATTTATTATTTTAGCATATCTCGAACTGTTTTAAGTAGTTCAATCTTTTGTTCTGCTTCGGATGTTTTTATATCCATCTTTACAGCTATAAGTTTCTTTTTTTCTTTCATCAGTTCAACTTTCTGTTCTGCTGTAGATATCTTTATTTCTAATTTTTTAACTAGAAGTTTCTTCTTATCCTCTTCAGACAAGTGTTCCATTATTTTTTTCATGAAGATCTTCTTCATCATCATTTTCTTCATTTCAGGATGTGCATGTCCCCATTTCTCTCCATGTGGGCCCCATTTTTCACCATGCATTTTATCTCCAAATTCTTTATGTCCTTCTTTATCTTCTTCACACATTTTATCACCTATTTTTTTATGGGTTAAAATATTTTTTATTAATTCTACCTGATCTACCCATAGTTATATTATATAACTATTCATTTATAAACATTTCGATATTAAACAGTTCATACGTTATCAGTTATAATACATAACTAATAAATTATATAATATTCTCAGAATCAGTCAATGAATATGTCTATGTAAATAATCCATTGTTATTATGAAAGCAATAAGTGATTAATTGAGGTAAAAGACTTGTTGTAAAAATGACAATGTTAATTAAAGTCCAATGGAATATTAATGAATAATGGATCATAGTAATAGGAAGGACGAAGGGAACAGAGCAGCCAAAATAGGGATTGCAGGGAATGTTATTTTAACAATCCTGAATGCAGTAATTGGACTGGCAGCAGGCAGTACAGCACTTGTAGCTGAGGCTGCCGATAATTTTGCAGATATCATAAGTAGTTTAATCGGATTAATAGCATTTCGCATAGGTTTAAAACCTGCTGATAAAGATCATCCCTACGGACATGGGCGGATCGAACCAATCGTTGGGTTATTTATTGCTTTGATATTGCTTTATGTTGCCTATCAAATATTTTTTGAAGCCTACACAAAATTTATAATGTTAAATACATTAGCACCACCAGGGTGGATTGCAGCAGTTATGGCACTTGTAGCATTAGTTATAAATCTATATATGAGTGGGTATCTTCTAAAAACAGGTAAAAAAATAAATAGCCATGTATTAACCGCTACGGGTAATCAAAAACGGATGGATGTATTAGCATGTGCTGCGGTTGCTGGTGGAGTGGTAGGTTCACAGTTGGGCTATCCTATATTAGACCCTATTTTAGCAGTTATTATCGGCTTTTTAATCGTGAAAACAGCACTGGAAATGGGTATAGAAAATTTCAATAGCATCATGGGGAAAGTCCCTCCAAATCTGGAAGATAGGATAAGTAAAGTAGTATTGTACATAAAAGAGGTTAAATCTGTAGATAATATTAAAATAAACCCTGTAGGGCCATATTATTATGCAGAAATGGATATTTATCTTGATAAAAAAATGCCTGTAGAAGATGCTTATCAAATTACAAATCAAGTTGAAAAAATGGTTTTAGAATCAATTCAATTTATTAACGGAATAAGTATTCATGTACATCCTGAAGATAATTTAGGTGTATAGAAATAAATCTAGAGAAAAATATTCAATAATTGTTATAAATATTTATTTTTCATTATCCCTAAATATCCATTTAAAAAAAAAATCTAATAAAAATAGACATCTCCATAATAGCTTTTTTCATTTTTGGAAAATTTTTTATTCATACATTTAGTAATAAAAAAAATTTGTTTATTACTTTTCAAATGCTCTCTCTAGGATTATCGTAACATATTATAAAGATCACCTTATTATTAGGTGATAAGAATGGAATCGTTCAATGCGTATAAAAAAAATAATGAACAAGAATCAGCTGAATACACACTTCATGCTATAAAGTTTTTAGATCCGCAGATTAAGTCATTAGACTGTGATAGTGATGGATTATTGGATTTTGAAGTACAAACAACTTTAGAAGCATTCATAAAAACTAAATAAAGCTAATTGTTTAGAAAGGTTCATATCAAAATTTTATAGTGACTTTTAGATAAAAATGCTGACATTTGATCATGGACCCCACAATTAGCATCATAAGTGATTACTCTCTAATATTTGATGGTGAAAAGATTTTATTTGGAATCTGCTCAACATACTCTTACTTGCTTTTTTATCTGAAACTAGTTTGAATCTAAAAATTATTTTAAACATCCCTTTTCTTTTTTTTAAAGAAATGAATTTTTTTTAAATTAAATGGTTTTTTAGCCAATAAAAAAAAATCTAATATAAAGATGAAAAATAGAAAAAGATTTATTCTATTTTATATTAGTATATCTAATAGATTGTTCAAATTTCTCTGAAATTACCAATTTTAAAAACTTTTCTTGTTATGGAATTTTATTAAGGAGTATCCAGTTTGAAAGCAATACGAATTCTATATAAATCGAGACAATTATAATTTTATTACTAGCTGTAATAGGATATGTAACTAAAAATAGTAGCTACGTTTTTATATCCCCCTGGTTAGTCATAGTCTTTTTAATAATTCTTTTTTATGCCCTTAGCTGGAAGAAGAAAAGAGCTTTGAAAATTAAAATTTAAACCCAAATTTGTTAAACAAATAGTAAATTAGCATTTATTTCCTTAAAACTGCTAATAGGCCAGATAATCCTTAATAATACAGTTCCCAAACCCGGGTAAAATAAAGAAGAAATAATCCGAAAAATTCCATTTGATGAATTAAGATAATTATCAAGTACAATCTAAACTTTTATTTTTTGTTTGTTCATGAAAAACTGTTTATGAAACAGTTAACCGAATCATATTTTTTTAATCTATTGTTGGGATGCTCTTGAGATAATCAATGTAATTTTGCTTCAGGCCATTCTCTTCAGCACCCCGAAGTATGTGATTCATATACTCTTTATTAGGACTTATAAAATCTTGAAGATTGTTAGCTAAATATAATATGGCCTTCAAATATCCATTATTGTCTGATTGAACTTCTAATGTTTTACGTTCATATCCAACTTCAAATCTATCTAGTTTAATCAGATCAGATTCATTAACCTGGTATATTACCCCATAGGCCTTTTCATCTTCTTGATCTATTAAATTTGCCTTACCGGAACCATCTTGACCGAGTTTATTGAAAGATAATTGTTTCTTTAAAACCGTACCATTATCCCATTTATCTATAAAACCTATACGATCAGATAAGCGTTTTCTATACATATTAGATCCGTAAGCAAAATATAATAACAAATCTACCATAAATACAATCCTCTTTTCCAATGAAATTATCTTTATATTATTTGTTAAATTCATACAAATTATTCATATTTAAATTAATATTCATTCTCCTATAATGAAAGGAACTAAAGTATTTTCTACAAGGCTTTTAGGCGTTTCATCACCTAACCCTCCACGATCTTCAACCACCATTATCATTAATTTCAGTGCATAAGCAGTTGCCATTACAAGCACTTTTTCGTCTTATCCATTTTTTTAACAACATTATTGTAATCTCTGATAATAAATCCCCAATTTCAATTGATTTCTAAACTATTGTCTTTGCATCATTCAATTCTTCTGGTGTCAACTTTTCCAATACTTTGTAACATCTCTGCCTCTCCATCTCATCCATGTTTCCATCTCCTTAATTTACATTAATGTTTCATTGTAACAAATAAATTGTATTTAATCTATTAAAAACATCCATTAAGAGGCATTTGAAGCTTGAAGAAATTATCAAAAATATTATAATTTGATATGAATTGAACAAAAATCAATTCAATCTTCATTAGGATTCATAGTGAATCAACTGAATAAGATTTAATTTCTATTTCTTTTGTTAAAAAACGTTCAATAGTTCCACCAAATTTTTTAAAGTGATCAGTTTCCATATGAGCGTTTAAAGACTCAATATTTTCCCATTTTTCAAGCATTAATAATCATCTATTCCCTCCTCAACCGAGTGAGATTTGTTTTATCCTTTAGTTTTCATTATTGGTTTTAACTTTACATTGGTATACTTTAAATTTTATTCTGATTCAATATATGGGATTGTTATGCTTCAGATGATATTGTAATTTAGATCATATCCAGTCAGTATTCCGTTCTTTCAATTTCTTCGAGGTAGAAAACTGCTGGTCTGCCAATAACACCCGCTTTTACCATGGTATTTTTCAAATCTTTTGATTCAGCAAAGTTTTTAGCTTTTTCAATATTTTCCAATTCAGTTATCACAACAAGATGATTGGGATCATCATTATTCTTATATATTGAAGCACCCTTAGAACCTTTATCCTTTCGTACTTCACCATCTTCATCGAATACAAGTTTCCATCGGCCATAATCCTCGACATGATGTAAAACCATAACAAACGTCATTTCCGATCATCTCCTTAAAAAGTTGATTAAAACACTTTTACGATTTATATTTTGTTCTAAGGGCATTTAATTTTTTAGCCTTAAAATTTACATCTTAATAGTTATGTTTAAATTAAATAAAAATAGTCATCTTACTCATAAATATGAATATTTCCTTAATAATACTGAAATTATTTGCTAGACCCTTGCAGAACCATGTGGACAAACATGTATCTGCAATGTAACAAATCAAAAATAATAGTTAATCTTAAATAGAATCAGTGATGGAATGGGTCTTATTTATATAGTATCACCACACAATATTAATAAACAAGGGCAGGGAATCTCACCTACAGATTTTATCAAATTGCTCCACAGTTATTAATAAAAAAAGAGAAATCATATCCCTGTCCTTCTCCTACGAAAAAATTAGTATATTTTAGATAATTTTTTTTATTTAGCTAATGATTCTGTCCACCCATTAATGATCCCGATAACAATTTGAGTTAAATGATTAAATAGTTTTAATTTCTCATTCATACGTCTGATTCTATACTTTCTATTACCCGAGATAGAACTTCATATAATCTATCGGTTTGTTCATCATCCATTTCTTTAATATTAAACCCGTATCCATCAGATATTTTTGTTGCAAAATCTTTTAAGATGGAGTATTCATTTACAATTAACTCTCCGTTATGAACTTTACTTTTAATACTACCCACCGTTACAAAGAGTGTCTGGCCATATGCACTAAGGTTGCAGAAACCTCTAAGTATGTTCATATTATTTCCATCATTAACAACATTCAGTGAAAAGCTCTTTGATCCCCATTTAATCAATAATTGATTATCTTGAGCATAGTCTAAAATTTTTCTGTAAAAGACTGCTTCATCTTCATCTAAATGTTCAAAGAAAGTTGTTTCATCCAATTTTTGATTAGAAACAAACTTTCTCATCTGAGCTTCAGCTGCTTGACCCACAAGTCTTGGAACGAGTGTTTTAAGTCATTGTCCTACGTACTGTTTAACCTCTACACAAAAGACTTCTGCCGGGTCCATCTGAACATTTAAAAACTCAACTATGGTTTTCAGCTCTGTGGGTATTTCGTCCGCAACAAATATCAGTCACCGGATAGGCATGTTTATTTTTTAAGCCATAATTCAAATCCCATAGGATTTTGCGGTATCTCATATTTTATAAAATCAGTGTGGGATACAAGATCTTTGATCTCATC
>PMMV01000123.1 GCA_003162115.1 Methanobacterium sp. | reverse complement strand
TAAATGAATGGTAATACTTAATTAATTTATTATTAAAATTTTTCTTTCTTATACGTATTAAACACACTTTATTAGTTCCCGGCGAATTTATAAAGGAAGAACATGAAACTATTTTTATAATATTGTATTCAGGGGCCTGTAGTCTAGCCAGGAATATGACGTGGGACTTCGGATCCCAAGGTCGGGGGTTCAAATCCCCCCAGGTCCGCTTTTAAATAGTTATTATTAAAATTTTAGGTTTTATCAATTATATCATTCTAATCTTAATAATCTTAGCAATTAAATTTAATATCTCTTTTACAATATTTTGGCCATTAATATCTCTTCAACCATCATCAAAAACTATAAATTTCTTGAAATTCAATTTAAATTTAAGTTTATTAGATAGATCACTTCAAATGATACTAAAATATATTTAAGCCATTTTATTGAAGTTATACACAAAACTAATTGAATAATATCTAAAAATCGAATTTAGGGTGAAATAATGGGTAAAGAATCGTTACCAACTGTTTTCATATCTCATGGACCACCATCTTTGTTGTTGGAAGATATTCCTGCTAGGGAGTTTTTGAAGGATCTTGGAAAAGTTTATAGAAATGCCAATGCTGTAATATGCATATCTGCACATTGGATGACTACAAAACCCACTGTTAGTGCTGTTTTAAAACATGAGACTATACATGACTTTTATGGGTTTCCACCCGAACTTTACCAATTGAAATATCCTGCTACGGGAGATCCTGAGCTTGCACAAAAGACAGCTAATTTGATAAAGAATGGAGGACTTCCTTGTGAAATTGACTACAAACGTGGATTGGATCATGGTGCATGGGTTCCAATGATGTTGATGTTTCCAGAGTTAGAAGTACCGGTTTTCCAGCTTTCAATCCAACAGCACATGGATCCTGAAGAACATTTTATTCTTGGTAATGTTATCGAGTCTCTTCGTCATGAAGAAGTTTTAATACTGGGTAGTGGAGGTGCTGTACATCCTCTGGGTTACGCTCCACTAAGACCTGGAGCAGAAACAGATCAATGGGCATGTGATTTTGATTCGTGGCTCACTAAATCAGTTGTTGAAGGAGATGTTGAATCGATCAAAAATTATGCTAAAGCTGCACCTTATCCTGAAAGAGCACATCCTTACCCCGATCATTTCATGCCACTTATTACAACAATAGGCGCTGCAGGAGAAGATGCAAGGGGTGAAGTAATTCATCACAGCTGGTTCTGGGGAGACATGGGAATGGGAGCTTATGAATTCATTAATTAACACAATAATAAATTTTTAAACTAGGGGCTTACAAATGACATCAGATAAAGACAAACCAAAAATTAGAATACTAAAAGATGGACCTTACATTGTTTCAGGTGGAGTGCCACTTATTAAACAGGGAATAGGCTCTGATGATGAAGGTAATTCGTATCAATGGATCATGGAAGTTACATACCCTTTGAAAGACAGTTACTCCCTTTGTAGATGCGGAGAGTCTAAAAATAAACCCTTTTGCGATGGTACTCATTTAAAGATTGATTTTGATGGGACCGAAACAGCCACTAAAAAACCCTACATGGTTGAAGCCGTTGATACAGACGGTCCTGTCTTAACACTAACAGATGTATGGCCATTATGTGATCATTCACGATTTTGTCAACGTGCAGGTGGTATAAGAGAATTAGTAGTAAATTCGGATGATCCTGAAGCTAGAAAGTTGGCTATTGAGCAAGGAATGAACTGTCCTTCAGGTAGGTTGGTGATTTGGGATAAAAAAACAGGTCAAGCAGTAGAACCTGAGTTTGAACCTTCCATTGCAATGATTCATGATCCTCAAAAAAAGTGTGAAGGGCCCATATGGGTCAGGGGAGGTATTCCAATAGAATCTTATAATGGTGACACTTACGAAGTTCGTAACAGGGTAACACTGTGTCAATGTGGTAAATCTGAAAACAAACCATTTTGTGATGGTAGTCATTGGCTTTCCAAGGAAATGCTGGAGGAATGGAGGACTAAATGGGATAAAAAGAGGGATTAAATTATAAAATTTTTATACAAAAAAACTCAAGAACGAATGATCCAATCACTATTCTTCTATTTAAATTCTTGGTAGGAGTTTATACTTCATATACTATATTTTTTTGATATTGGAGTTTTAGAGATTAGCAATAAATATATCTTATACAAATATGATTTTTAATCTCTAACAATTGCTTCTTTGAAGAACGGGGGTATTAAGTCTCTGTACATTCGTCCAGTCATCAACATTCTTATGTTACTATCTAATATGTATGTCTCACAATAATCATCTTCTGCACGCATCCCTCGTCCATAAGCCTGTACTAGTGTCATAACAGTTTTATAAGCGTACCATTTAGGGTCCTGTGCCTTCCTATATTTTATCTGCTGATCTCCAAGATATGGGAATGGTATTTTATATATAACCTGGAATTGACACTTCTCATATGGTAAATCAACACCTTCACTCATTGACGGACTCACCAACACAAGTGGTTCTTTACTCTTCTCAAAAAGGCGGAGTTTATATTCTCTGTCAGCACTTTTATGGTCCATAAGACGTTTATCTTTAATATGCTTCATAATATACTGTTGGCACTTGTAGTTATGTGTGTGTATTAATCCTTTTTCGTATTTATGGTGTTCAATTATCTTTTCAAGTATCGGAATTGTTTTAGGCGCAGTACGTTTAATTGCACGTTGCGACATAGGACCAACTGTTTTAAGATGTACTGGCCGTTCTGATGCTGGGAAAGCACTTTTAATGCTCAGGTAGTAGACATCTTCAGGATTTATTCCAAGCCATTTGCAGAATAGTTCTTGGTCCAGTATAGTAGCACTCATGAACAGACAGACATCAGCATATTTAAAAAGCCTATCATTGGTATAAACGTCTATCTTGAGAGGTTTGAATGTAATTCCCCCTTCTGACCCGTCAACTACCCAATTCTCAGGATTTACTTCCAAATTTGTCATAAGTTCGCTTAACATGAGTTTTGTTCTGTTTATCCTATCTGCCTTGTTTTTTGGCATTTTTGTAAGACTTATGTCCTTGTAATCTTGGTATAGTGATTGTATGAAAATTATCCATTCCTTGGGATCTGAATAGGTCATCATACTGCGGGGTATACTTTTTTTCACGTCTTTTTCAAGCACTTTATTGGACAAGTGGACCTCCATTCTGCGCATTAACTTGTCTTCTATGTTATGGGCCTCATCAAGAATCATGAGGTTCCTTTTACCAAAATGTTGAACATATGCTAATTCTAATAGTGCATAATCGTAGTTCATTAAAGTGATGTCACTTTCAACTGCCCTAGCTTTCTGATTCCAGTAATTACACCTTTCATTTGATCTAAAATATATGGGTGTACCATGGGCATCGTTAAAAGCGAACATTCCCTCTTCAAATGGGGATTTGGTAATTCCATAATCGCAAACAAAGTTTTGGGAACTCGGAATAGTCTGACAGGTACCAGAATCGCATCTATCATCGAAGTTCGAATCCCTGCATGTGAAGTTTCCTCGACCTTTAACCATGGGAAAATCAAATTCAACAGCATATTGGGATTGTAATTGTTTGGTCATGGTAAGTATATACGCAGGATGGTATATATTTGCTAATGTGATAGCAATTGCAGATTTCCCTGTTCCTGTTCCTGCTTCGAGAATAATATACCGATAACCATTTTCTATCGCATCTTTGATCCTGGTGATTATTTCAAACTGACCTTTACGAGGTTCTGAAAATGGGAAATTTTCAATTATCTCTTCATCTATATCAGGGTACATCCTTTTAATCTCAGAAACTTTTGTTTTGGATATTTTATTATTAATATACCCTTTATTTCCAATTTTATTGCAAACACATCGTGCTTTTATCATTCCACACTTTTCACAGAAGAAACCACTTTCCATAGAGACTTATATTTATTGATAGTTGTATAAAAATGAAACCTTAAGGATGTTAAAATTTTAAAAAATATAATAAAAAGAAACCTTTAAAAATGCTTTCATTTAAAGTTCAAATAGAATATGAAAGGAATATTACCATAATTAAATTAATTTAATAAAAATTCAATTTGAACCTAAAATTGATAAATAAATTGACAACAAATTCACAGGTGTTTTTTAATATGAAACAAGGAAAATTATTCGGAATTGGTGTAGGCCCAGGCGACACTGAACTTTTAACAATTAAAGCCGCTAAAATACTAAAAAAGGTTGATGTTATCTGTTCTCCCAGATCTGCAGAATCTAAACGTAGTTTAGCTCTTTCTATAGCACAACCGATTTTAGATGAGCGTGTTGATAATTATGAAATTTTAGATCCTCTTTTCCCAATGATAGAAGATAAATTGACGCTGAAAACATATTGGGATCAAGCTGCTGACATCATCTCCAATGAACTGAAAAAGGGAAAAGATGTAGCATTTATCACATTAGGCGATCCAACGATCTACAGCACATTTTCATATGTTGCCAAAAGATTGGAGGAATTGGGTTTTGAAATTGAAGTTATACCTGGTATAACATCATTTACAGGTTGTGCTGCTGCGGCAGGTATTTCTCTTGGAGAGAAAGATGAAATTGTGGTAATTGTTCCAAAGGTGGATGATAGATTAGCCAGCTTACTGAAGTATGGGGATACCTTTGTAATTATGAAAACTTCAAGGCATTCTAAAATTCTTGAAGAGATTGTTAGTCAAGATAAAAGAGATAAATCTATTATTTCCATTCAAAATTGCAGTATGCAAGATGAAAATATTTTTGAAGGGTTTTCTAAGGATAAAAAATATTTATCCACCACTATTGTGAAATTTAGGGATTTAAAGTGATGATTATTACATTTACTGTGACTTTGAAATTTTCTAGTCTTCAATATGTCTGTTTATAATGAAACAACAGAAATCATCACCTTTAGCAAAACATTTGACTTCTTCTACACTCACATCTTCGGAAAAGTGAGCTGAAAAGTGAGCTTCAAGTATGCCTGAGTCAAATGCACATGCTGATCGACCTATCTTAGGCAGGTCTTCACATTCAAAGCAATCATATGCTCTTATGGTCAGAGGTTCTAGATTATCAATTTTTAAGACGTCCAAGTTTATTTTTTTTCCAAAACTGGGATATGTTTTTAACCGTAGCATCTGTTTCAGGTTCTTTTAATTTTTCGTAGAATGTCGAACCTATTTTAATTCCAGCATTGTGTAATATGGGGTCGATGTTAAAACCTTCTTCCATTAAGGCCACTCTTATAGTCCTAAAAACAAACCTGAAGAATTCGAATGGATCGTTTGATTCTATAACATTTGCATTGATATAATTGTCCATTTCTTTTTTAAAATTACTTTCACGGGACAAACCACATATATAACTTGATTTTATAAAAATATTTTGATTCTACCATCGGTTGGATGTGATTTAGATTCTATTTATACCCATATTAACAAGGTCGTGTAGATGGGTGGAAATTGTAGCTTTGGATTTTCCTGTTAAAGATACGATCTCTGTCCCGCTTCTCTCTTTCTCTTCTAGAATAGATAATATTTTTGCTTTAATGGGACTTTCAATGATATTAACCCCACTTTGTGTTCCAAATATCTTTATCTGGTCGTTAGTGTTGTTTTTTACCAGTTTTTCATTTTTCATAATTTCCATATTTGGTATTGTTAAACCAACTATATAATGTTAGTACAGTAACGAACATAACATTTATATATAGGTTGTTCGTATACAACCATACAACATAAGGTTCGTATGATTACGAACCAGGCATGTATTTTTATGTTTGCAAAAAAATCGGAGGGTTAATATGAAGGCCGAAGCAGTTGAAATAAAGGAAGAGTTTATTGGGTTGGATTTTTAGACTGGGATTTAAGAACATACCAAGGTTATACCTTGAATGGAACAACATACAATGCTTACTTAGTATTTGACAACGATAAGGTTGCCTTAATTGATAACACCAATCATTGAAAGTCCAATCAGATGTGGGGTAGAATCGAAGATGCATTCCAGAAAGAGGGAAGGGAAATGGAAGTAGATGTGATAATACAGAATCATGTGGAAAAGGACCATAGTGGGGCATTACCGGAAATTCATCATAAATTCCCTAAAGCATTAATTTACTGCACAGAAGTGGCTGTCAAAGGACTTATGAACCATTATCCATCGTTAGAAACATCAGAGTTTATAACTGTTAAAACAGGAGATATTCTTGATCTTGATGGAGCAACCCTGGCATTTTTAGAAGCACCATAAAGCTGTAGCATTTGGTATTCCCACCATGACGAACCATTTCCAAGTGCAGGAGATATAATCTATTACCTGCGTGGTCTGAAGTTCAACAGAACAGGCATAAAACGAAGGGCAATCACATTTGGTTCAATGGGTGGAGATGGTGGAGCATCTCATATATTAAGAGAAGACCTTGAAAAATGTGGATTCGATGTTAAAGATGAATACGAAATATATTATTTGCCAACATCCGATGAACTCGAACATTGTTTTGAAATGGGTAAACTATTGGTAAAAGAGTAGATAACCTTTTATTTTTTTGTTAAATAAAATTTAAAAATATTGGAGGAGTCAAAAAATGGAATTAATAAACGAACACGAAATAGGTGCATGTAAAGGCACAGAAATGGAAAAAGATGTTAAAGCAAACTTTGAGGGTGAATGTGCAGAAGTTGGGATGTACCTGGCAATGGCAAGATTAGCCCAAAGAGATGGACTTCCTGAGGTTGCAGAGGTCTTGAAAACCATAGCATTTGAAGAAGCAGCACATGCTGCTGTATTTGCTGAAATGAATGGAGTTATATCCTCATCACTCAAAGAAAACATTGAAATGATGATTGAAGGGGAAACAATGGCTAACAACGAAAAAAAAGCTTCTGCTAAGAAGGCTAAGGTTGAAGATATAGATCCTGCCCACGACTTCTTTGATGAAAGTTCTAGAGACGAAGCAAGACATGCACGAATGTTGAAAGGTTTACTTGAAAGATATTTCTAAACACTTTCTTTTTTTAATTTAAATTTATTTTAATAATTTGAATTGATAATTTATATTGAAATAATCAACAGTTTATTTTGTCAAGAGCATCTTCTGCAGCAAGTACTATGGGATCTACAACCATTGAAACAGGGGGGGCATATGAAAATTCCATTTCTGTAATTTCATCACATTTAACACCTTTTGCAATTGCCAGTGCCATTGTGTCAACTCTTTCTGCTACTGTTTCCTTTGCTATTATCTGACAGCCCAAAATTTTCCCCCTTGGATTGCAGACGAGCTTAATATCAATCGGTTTGCAACCTGGATAGTATCTTGCCTTAGTTAAAGCACGACTTCTTCCTATAATAACTTCTATACCATTTAAATTGGCAGAAATTTCTGTTAAACCTACAGCACCTATTTCAAGTTCACCAATCTTGGATACAACCGAGTTAAAAACTGGTCTGAAAATAGCATTTCTTCCTATTATATTTTTAGCAGCAACCTTACCCTGACGCACTGCTGTTGTTCCAAAGGGTGATACAGTTTTATGTCCAGTGATTCCATCATAAACTTCTACACAATCACCTACCGAGTAGATATTAGTAACTGATGTTTCCATTCTCTCGTTTACAGTAACTCCCATGCTTCCAATAGCGCACCCTGCCTGTTTTGCAAGTTTAACTGAAGGTCTAATACCCGTCGATAATATAACAATGTCTGCATCAACACATTTATTTCCAACAACAACTGTTTCAGCCTTTTCATCTCCTGAAATATTATCTAGGGCCCGCTCAAGAATAATGTTAACTCCAACACTTTCAAGATACGCCTGTACTTTGATTGCCATATCAGGATCTAGAGATCTTGGGAGTATCTGAGACAACATTTCAGTAACGGTTACATCCATACCGAGCTGTTTAAGACCGTATCCAAGTTCAAGACCTATTGCCCCTGCACCTACAACAACAGCTTTTTCACATTTCTCTGCCCAACTTTTAATCTTTTCCCCGTCTTCAATGGTTCTCACCTTGAAAACCCCATTCAAATTGGTTCCTTCAACAGGAGGTATGAATGGGGATCCACCTGTAGCAATAACTAAGTAATCATAGCTTAAAATTTCATTAAAACCATTTTTTATAGAAGTTTGTGCATCTTTAGGCCTATATCGCACATAATTTTCTGATGGTACTACTTCAAATACTTCTGAATCGGTCATGATTTTTATACCACGTTCACCATAGTATTCTGGGGTGTGCATAACGATTTCTTCAAATGATTCTATTTCTCCACCAATAACATAAGGAATTGCACATTGGGAATATGCTACCTGTTTTTCCAGAGTTACAACAGTTATTTCTGCTTTTTTTGAAAATTTTCTTATATGTGAAGCTACTGTTAGTCCACCAGCACCACTTCCTATTATAGCAACTTTCATCCTTTTTTCACCCTTTCGAAGTATTTTTTTAAATAAGCATGATAGAACATACACTTTTTTTAAATATTTTCTAAATTTTTAAGATTCGGTTCATGCATATTTATTTTTTTATATTTTTTTATACATTTGGTATTATAATTTTATATGAGACATTTAAATATAACCATGAATCTTGTTCATGTTAGAATTATTAAATAGATTAAAACTATATTTATGGAGATAAAACATGTTAAAGGTAGTAATAGTTACTGATGGCAATTATGGAGATAGAACATACAATATAATCTGTAAAGAGTTTGATTGTGAATTTGTTGAGATTGAACAACCCGATTGCATGTTTATCGAAGATGTGGAGATTCATTCAGATGCTATGAAAATACTTAAAACTGCTGATTTGATTATTAGCTATATTCTACACCCTGATCTAGTATTAGAGCTGGTTGAACAGCTCCACGACAAGGTAGGATGGATAATTGTGGGGGCATGGAAAGGTGAAGGTTTTAAAAATCAATTGGAGCAATATGAAAATGTTAGTTGTCCTGAAAACATGTGTGACCTTGAGGAAAATGGAGATTCCGTTTTTGACGAATTCGTATCTAAATTTGGAAAACCTATAGTAGAAATCGAGTGTGAGGGAAACAGGGTTTCAGAAGTTAGGGTATTAAGGTCATCCCCGTGTGGTTCAACCTTTTTCGTAGCGGATGAGATGGTTGGTGAGGATATCAATAATCTTCCAATAAAAGCTGGACTAAAACTTCAACATTATCCCTGCCGAGCTCCTAAATTGAGGTTGTTTGTTGACGAGTGTAAGAAGGAAATAGCATCTAATTTCCATAGCGATGCTTTTGAAGATGCAATCGAAAAATATAATCAAAAAAATTAGAATACGATTTTTTAAATATTTTTAGGGATGAATTGAGAGAGAATATCGTGAATTTAGAAATATAGATGGATATTATCCTTCATTATTATTCATGCACAATTATTTATTTGAGAACATTCCATAGAAATTATCATGGTTGATACTTCGCATGAAGAAAGCAAGACCCTAACAATTATACTAACAGAGGGTCCTTACAGATCTCAGTACGTAGAAATGGCCCATAACATTGCAGAAAGTGCACTTAATAATGGATATGGAGTTAATTTATTTTTATATATGGATGCGACTCATATTCCGAAAAAGAATCAAAATCCTCATTCATTCCCAAACGTTGGAGAAAGATTGAAACATTTAATAAAGAAAGGTGCCATTGTAAGGGCATGCGTAAGATGTGCAACAGCTAGGGGACATGCTTGCGATAAGACTTCTTACTTAAGTGGTGTGTCGATAACAAGTGTTTATGATATTCCGGGATGGGTTAATGAGAGTGATAAGGTTATAACACTTAGTGGGTAAAATGGATTCCGTTTTAATAATTGTTGATAAAGCTCCATATGGTTATGAAGATACTTTCAGTGGTTTTTATGTAGCCATTGCATGCCTTAATAGGGGAATGAAAGCAGATGTTCTACTTGTAGGGGATGGTGTCTACTCAGCAATTAAGGATCAGGAACCTGGGGGAAGTGTAGATTACCCTAAAGTTGGTGAACTTTCATACTTAATTTTTCCTGAAGGAAGTATATTTGTTCATAAAGAATCTATGCAGGATCGGGGAATTGAAGAAGATGATCTGGTTGAAGCGGCACAGATAATTAATGATAATAAACTTTACGAGTTAATTAGTTCTAAAACTAAGAATACTGCGTTCATACGAATATAAATGATATTTATTTAAAAAAAATATTATTTAATATCAACTCTTGTTTAACATTAAGGTGGTATTGAAATGGAGATTGATGAACTCGAATATGAAATATTTGAGGACGGCCCCATAGTAAGGAAGGTGACCATTAAAGAGATGAGACCATGTATTGTAGCAGAAAACATGATCAGGGTCTTAATGCAGTTAGATTCTGAAATAGGTGAAGTTATACCTGTATTAATAACCAAGTATCCTCCTGGCAAAGTTAATTACATTGAGAATAAGAAAATCTTGACGTTGAATATATACAAAAGGCTTGTTACACTTTATCCATCTGGCAAGATCAGCATGAATAAAACAATCGACAAAGAAGATGCGTTAGAAGTAGTTACTGAGATTATGAAAGTCATTAATGAAGCATACAACGAAATTAATAGTGGAGATGTAGCTAATTATGACGAACTCCGCGAAAAACTCTCGAACATAGGGCCTTTATCACTTTACAACTGTTTACCAAAAACAGACTGTGAAAAATGTGGGGAGAAAACTTGCATGGCTTTTGCAATTAAACTACTTTCAGGCGATGTAAAACTTGATAAATGCACACCAATTACAGATGATCTCCCTGATGATGCTGTTTCATGTTTGGAAGATCTTTTAGGCACTCAGATAATGCAAACAATGGGTTGGAAGAGATAATAATATTATATGAGATTTCGATAATCAATAAGGGGATATAGATGAAATTAGGCTTCATTCTAACAAAAACACCCTCAGAAGAAGGTTTTAGAACATTTTTAAGATTTTTAGAGATTTATATTGCAAATGATGATGTATCTATTTACCTACTGGGAAATGGTGTTTATTGTTTTATTGAAGGTCAATCCAAATCACAAAGATTAATGAACATACTTCAAAAGTCTAAGACTTCAAAAATATATGCTTGTTTGGATGACCTTAAAGCCAGGGGATTAAATGCTAATAAACTTTTTGATTATGTTGAATCATTTGAAACCTATGATAAAATAGTCCTTGATATTATGGAGAATATGGATCAGGTTTTTAGTTTCTAAAAAAGATTATTTTTCTCCTTTTCATCTGATAATTAAGATAACTCAATTTGAATCTGGAAAAGCATAGCTCTTAAATACTTTAAACATTTTATCGAACATTAAATCATCTCAAAAAAAATAATTGGGTTAAAATAGCAACGAAATTCCTCTACCAAGACTGTAAACTATGATCACAGCGATTATAGCTATTAAGATGTATGATAAAGGATTGACTATTTTCTGAACAGTATTTTCTGATAATTTATAGCCTAAAAGCTCTTCTAATAACAAACCGCCATCTAAAGGTTTCATTGGGAGGAGATTGAATGTTCCAACAGCGAAGTTCAAGAGGAATATCCAGTAGAACAAATCATTTAGAGAGTAAAAGAACCATGGTATCTGATACCCAAATGTTTTTGCAACATTATTATCCACTACTAGATGGGCCTGGCTTCTTATTCCAATATAACCCCGAGTTGAGTTGTTGGGGTTAACTCCTGCTTTGATAGTGTATGTCCCTTGATTTGTTTGGAAAGTCACATTTTCTCCAACTTTGGTATTATTTAAGACTTTTACATAATTATTTAGATCAGCTACTTGAACTCCATTAATACTTTGAATAACCATTCCCTGAGTTAGAATTCCATCTGCAGGGCTGCTAGGAACTACACTTGATATTCCAACCCCATCAGTATGGAAAGCAGGAGCTATAACTAAACTGCTGATTACGAATGTGAGAAGAAGGGCTATTGCAGCAAGCGATAGGTTAAAGATGGACCCTGCAGCAAAGATTCGTAATTTTGAAATTCTTTTTGATTTTTCGATATCATCTTCATCAGGCTCTACAAATGCACCTGGAAGCACTGCTAATAATAAAACACCTATTGATTTTATTTTTACTCCTTCAACCCTTGAAATGATACCATGACCAAATTCATGAACAACCAAAACTGTCATTAAGGCGATTATACCATATCCGAGTGGTATAAATAAGGGAGAACCTGGAATATCTACTCCTGGAAGTATTAAACTAACTTGTGGATTTGAAAACGTTGTTGGAAGGGTATCTAATAGAAGGTAGAGTATTAAAGCCATGAAGAAAAAAGCCACCGGCAATCCAATATTCATGGTCCATCTCCATATTCTAGGGCTTCTGTTTGCAACAGAGTCTATGAAATCCCTTAATCTTTGGGTTCTTCGCATAAGTAAAGGTCCGCTAATATCTATTTTCAATCTTTTCCTGAATAAAATGGCTAAAACCCAAATGATTATAAAAGCAATAGCGTAATACCATAAAACGTTCAAAAAATCACCTTTGAATATAAATCAATTTTTTTATTTGAATTTTCTTATCAATATCTCAATATAAATTACAAATTATAATCTTAAACTCTCAGAGAATCGTATAAAATTACGTTACATTCTTCTCCTTCATCTATTCCTTCGAGGTTTTCTTCTATAACAATATAAGAGTTAGATTCGACCATTGATCTTATCATTCCTGACCCTTTAATTTTCAGTGGTCTAACCATACTTCCATCTGTTTCAGCCCTTATATAATCTGTCCTTCCAAGGCTTGAAGGGATCTTTTTCATGGCTATTTTATGAATTATTTGCGGTTCATTTTCAATCCCCTGCATTTTGTGAAGATAATTCCTTACAAAAACATCAGCCTGTACGATTGCAGCAACAGGATAACCTGATAGCATAAAAATTGGTTTTTCTTGTATAATTCCGAATCCAAATGGTTTTCCTGGCCTCAAAGCGATACCATGGATTAAAACTTTACCGATCTTCTCCGTAACATCCACCACAACATCGCCTTTGCTTATTGCAGTACCTCCTGTTGATATTAATGCATCATGAGTCTCAAGAAGTTTTTTAAATTCATCTTCAACTAGCTTATGACTATCAAAACAGTGTACTACAGAAGGAATTGCCATTGCAGATTCTACCATTGCCTTAAACGTGTAATGATTTGAGTTTATAATCTCCGCACCATGGATATCAGGTCTTGGCATCACAAGTTCATTTCCAGTTGTCACAACGGCAATTTTCGGTTTTTTAAAGACATTTACCCGATTGTAACCTGCTGATGCAATTATTGCGAGGTCTTGCGGTCTTAATAGTTTCCCTTCACTTAAAATAATCTCTCCCTCTTTAAAGTCCTCTCCCATTGATGAAATATTTTCTCCGGGTTTCAGCGTCATTTCAACTTCCAGAAGATCTTCTTGTGAAAATGTGTATTCTTCCATAACTACTGAATTGGCCCCTCCAGGTATTGGTGCTCCAGTTGATATTTTTACTGCTTCCCCATTCTTAACAACTTGATTTGAAACCTGACCTGCGCCTATGCTGTCTATAATCCTAAGTTTTGCAGGATTGGTTTCTGAAAATCCGAAGGTATCCTCAGCACGAATAGCATATCCGTCCATTGCAGACCGTTCAAAAGGTGGAGAGTTCAATTGGGAAATTAATTCTTCGGAAAGAACCCTTCTGTGAGCATCTTCTAGGGAAATATTTTCTACACCAACTTTTTTCAGAGAGGAGTATATAATTTTTTGGGCCATTTTGACAGGCATTAGAGTTGATAAGAACATTTTTTCCCTCATACTTGAATTTGTTAGGATTTTATTTCTAATTGTAATGACTAATAAATTGATCCTAAAATTATAAATTGATTAAATTCTACTTGATAATTCATTTCAATTTAATTGAAAAGACTATCAATATTTTTCATACTATTCATTTATCCTATCATTTAAATGTATCTTCAGAAACAATGAATGAAGTCATTCTTTCTTCTAAGAACATTTGATAACTTGTCCTATATGAAGTTATAAAACTTGAAAATACATGACAAATTCTTGAAAATATCATTTTCTTTTAGATATATAATTTATTTATTATTTTACATAAAGAATTCAGTTAAAGATATAATTAAAGATTTATATCATGGCTTAAAACAATTTATAACATAAAATAGATGTTATTTTTTATTAAGTGTATTATAGTTTCAGAATAATGATTTAACCGGTTATAACTGGTTAAATGTTATTGTGCGTTAATTCAGATATCGAAACAATAAAAAAAATTTGATATGACTTCTAGAATTGTAGTTTTATCTAGTTAGTTGGAGATACGTATCTAGTATAAGGTAAACTTTCTGTTCAATCTATGAATCTTTTTATTAAGCATTCCAAGATTTATTTGCTTCAAAAAGTTTAGATACTACAATATATTAAATCAATAAATAACAATATAAGTCTTCTCAGATAGATAAAATCTATAAATTAAAATGTGGGGTTCATATGGACTCAAATGAAGTTATGATAAAAATAGAATCTTTAACCAAGTCATTCGGCAGGATTAAAGCTCTAGATAATCTCAATCTTGAAATAAAACGTGGAGAGCTCCTTGGAATTATAGGTCCCAACGGTGCAGGTAAAACAACTGCAATTAGAATGGCATGTTGTATACTCAAGCCAGATTTTGGTGATATCATAATTAACGGATACAGCATCCACTATGATCCTATAAAGATAAAATCTATGATAGGATACCTTCCAGAGGAACCCAATCTTTATGAGCGTTTTAAGGCCAAAGATCTCCTTAAATACTTCGCTGAGCTTTATGGTGTGCCAAATAAGGATATTGATGGAAGAATAGACGAACTTCTTGAACTAGTGGGGATGACCGAAAGAAGAGATGATAGAATAAACACCTTTTCAAAGGGTTTGAGGCAGAGAATTAGTGTTGCAAGGGCCCTGATACACGATCCAGATATAATCATACTGGATGAGCCCACAATGGGCTTGGATCCTGCTACTGCAAACTCTATACGTACCTTTATAATGAAGATGAAAGGCAAGAAGACCATGATATTGTGCACTCATTACATGGAAGAGGCGGATTCCCTATGTGATCGAGTTGCAATACTGAATAAAGGTCGAATAATTGATGTGGGAACTCCAAGATATCTTAAATCAAAAATACATGGAGATGTCATCCTCAAGGTAAAAATTCAAAAATCAGTTGATTTAGTTAATTTCCAAAAAAAGATAATGCAATTTTCATCTGTTGGAGCTGTTGATTTTGTTGATGGGGAGTTTTTGATATCTCTAAAACACAGAAATGAAATTTCTGATATAGTTGACCTTTTTAATAATGAAATTATTTCTATCAACACTAAAGAGCCAACACTTGAGGATGTATTTATAAATACAGTTAGATGAAGGATTATAGTTTAAAAAATTCTTTCACGTGTTAAAATGAAGTTCACAACCGTTACAAAATGGGAGTTTAGGAGCACCTTAAAAAGCAGGAAGTTTATGATGATCTTCTTTTTACAGCTTTCAGTTCTCTTTTTAATGATAATTATCTTCAACTCTTTTATTACAAACATAGAATCTGATCAAGGGATTTCATTAACTCCTGTACTTAATGGATTCGCTAGTGTTGATGTTCAGGACCAAAGCGGTTTAATTTCCAAATATATTAACCCCTCTGTCATAAATGTCATACCTTCAAATTTCAGTACTTCATTGAATAACATTGCACTTGGGAAAACCACAGGATTCCTCTACGTACCTGGAAATGCGGCTGAGAAGATAAGAACTGGTCAAAGTATTGATATGATAGTCTACTTGGACTCCAGTGATCCGAAAAGTAGTGTTGTAAGAGATGAAGTTAACTCAACTGCTAAAGTAATATCCCAGTCCTATTCCAACTCTCTCAGTGCTTCAGCGACCCCTCAAAATACAACAATCCCTACTATTAATCAAGTATCAACAGGTGAACCATTACCACTCCAGATCATTAAAAAGGTCATGTTGGTTATTCTACTATTTTTACCTCTTTTATTATTCGGAAATATCATTATAGACAGTGTTGTAGGAGAGAAAGAAAGAAAAACAGCTGAGATACTCATAGCAATGCCATTGTCCCAAGCTCAGATAATAATCGGAAAAAGCATGGCAGTAGCCCTTACAATATCCTTACAAGTTTTTATGTGGTTGATAATACTTCTTATAGCTGGATTTAACATAAATAATCCTTTATTTGTCTTTATATTCATATTTTTAACCTCAATACCCATAATAGGAATTACAACAGTGGTGGCTGCGTATTCTAAGAATTATAAAGAGGCAGGTATAGGATTGAGCATTGTGTATATCGGAATAGTTGGATTCCTTATTGTTCCTGTTTTGTTCTATATTTCACGAAAATCATTCTTATCAAATATTTCTCCAATGACAATTGTGATGAGACTCTTCTCAGGAGAATCTATATCTCTGCCTGATTATGCTCTGGCCCTTATATGTATCTTAGTTGTGAGTATAATCTCATACTGGATTGCAATTAAGCTTTTTGAAAGGGATGACATAATATTTGGACCTAGACCAGGTATCTTAAGGCTTATATTCGATTTAATTACTTTCAAAAAGTTTTGATAAATTTTTAAATTTTATAACAAATAATAATTGATAAGGAACAAAGAATACTTAAATAGAAAGAATAAATCTGGATATAAAGACATTATAATCTTAAATAATGGTTAACAGGATTATATCACAAACGAAAATACATAAAAAACTGTAATAAAAATTGAAAATTGAAAAAATGAAATTATCAGCTTTAGGAAGGAAGGAAGGCCAGGACATTCTTAAAAATAAGATATACCTAGTTGTGATATTAGTTCAAGTATTCATTTTATTGGGAACGTTCGGCCTTGCTATAGCAAGCTCAATTGCGTCTGATCCAACACTTTTAGACCATTATGGGGCTACATCTGTTCTTAAAGTAGGGGTTCCTGATAGCATACATAATACTCAACTTGAGGCTGATCTTCTGAAACAGAATCTCAACTTGACTTACTACAAAAATATCAGTACCGCCCAAAATCTTCTTGGAACAACCCTTGTTGCGGTTGTTTTTGTTAATCCTCCAGGTGGGCAAAATGTAACTGTTAAAACAGATACTTCTAATGTTTTTTATCCTGTGGTTTCAACCAAGATAAATAAGGCTGTAAGTGAGTATCAGCTGCAGAATAAACTTGTGTCATCTGGTTTGAACACCACTGAAATAAATAGGATAATGAACCCTGTTAATCTACAAGTAGTTAACCTCAATGAAAATCATCATGCTAACATCGCCCTTGATAGTCCTTACTTTGTTGAAATAATGTACGGATTCATTGTACCATTTATTCTTCTTTTGCCATTTTTCTTGGCAAGCAACATTGTAACAGATAGCATAGTTGGTGAAAGGGAAAGAAAAACTTTTGAAGTTCTTTTAATGACTCCAATATCAAGTTCCATGATTATGCTTGGAAAAACACTGCCAATATTATTCTTTTCACTTATTCAAAGTGTTGTATGGATCATTCTTCTAGATCTGCTTAGAGTACCTATTTACAATCCAATATTGATGTTCGTTATTTTATTCTTTATGGGATTAGGGTTTATCGGTCTTGGGATACTGCTTTCAATGTTTGTTGATAGTACAAAAGAAGCTAATTCTGCCATAACGATTATTCTGGTTTTTGCAACTTTTATATTATTTATGCCCCTTTTCATTAAAACATCCTATTTTACACCTATCTTGAACTTTATACCAACAGTAATTATGGTAAAAATAGCATCAACACCTAATATAAACATAAATGTTATATTTTCAGCAGTACCAACTATTTTAATCTCTCTCATGATATTTGTATTCACTGTAAGATATTTCAGGCGGGAAAGGGCTATTAGACTTTAATTTTTAAATGATGAAATTATTTTTTTTATTGAAGTTTCAACTTTTCGAAACACGAGAATCTATCCCAAGAAAGTATAAGTCCAGAAGCTTACCCTATGATCTTTGTACCATATCGATTAAAAAATTGAATAATGGATATAGTAACAATATACTACCCATAACACCAATAAAAGTAAGATTTCCTTCGGAGGATGTTACTAGTGAGGGTTACATTATGGTGAGCATCAATTGATCAAGAATTTGTTGGAAGATCACGATACGAAGAGTATCATTATGATCCCAATATATCGAATGTTCAAATTAAGTTTCATAGCCAATATATCACCACAGTCATTGCTAATGCCGAAATAATCGGGACCGGAATATTATCATCGATAGGACTGTATGCTTCGGTTACTGCTCCAACCAAAGCCCCTATTAATGAGGGGAATAGGGGAAGCAAAGTTAATGCACTTAAAAATCCTACTACCAAAAATGCAATACTTCCTTCAAAACTCTTTAAATCTTTAAATGGTAGTTTATGCCTTCCAAATCTTCTTCCAACAATTGTGGAGGCAGAATCTCCAATTATAAGCATCAATATACCTGAGTATGCAATAGCCATATTGAAACTGAATATGTAGAGGGTAGCTATGATTCCTATAAAAAAGTATAAAAATCCCCTTTCATCATCCCTTCTCTTACAAACTGATAGAATAGTCGAAAAAATTGGTATATGATAATATTTATCCAGTATAAACACCATTTCAGCAGATACAAGCATTATAATGCAAAGGAGTATCAGCACTTGTGGATTCAGGAATATGCCCAGAACCAGGATGAAGATTCCTGATGCATGAATTAACTGTCGTAATATCTCCTTATCCATAACATCAAGCCATGAATTTTTCTATAATTCCGTTAAAAGATTTTTTTAGTTTTTTAACATCTACACTAAACTGATCCAATATAACAAGAGAATTTCCACCAACTTCTCCTATGATTGAAGCTGAAACAGGTATTTTAGAAAGAACTTCGTTAACAGCTTCCTTTTTAACTGTGATCAAATATCTTCCATGTGATTCTGAGAAGAGCAGGGTTGAAACATCAAGGTTACCTTCTATTGGAACCTTCATTAAGTCTATAACAGCTCCTAAATCTCCAGAAATTGCCATCTCTGCCAAAGCAACTCCTAAACCTCCCGATGAACAATCATGAACGGATGTAATATTAACGTTTACATCTTCTTTAATAAGTTCAAGAACAGATTTACCTGCCTTATATTCATCCTCTATAAAAACTTCGGGAGCAATCCCCTGAACAAGACCATAAATGGATCTGTGGTACTCTGAACCATCAAGTTCAGAACGAGTTTTGCCAATCATTATGATTAAATTACCATCTTCCTTAAATTCAGTTGTTCTGATATCTTTTATATTCATTTTTCCTGCTACACCAATAACTGGCGAAGGGTTAACAGTTACTCCTTCTGTTTCATTGTAAAAACTAACATTACCACTTATAACAGGAGTTTCGAAACGTTTTGCAATTTCCGACATTCCTTTTACACACTCATTAAACTGCCATAAAACTTCTGGTTTTTCTGGATTTCCGAAATTGAGGCAGTCAACAATACATATTGGTTCAGAACCCATGGATATAACATTTCTTATGGCTTCTGCAACAGAACCAGCACCACCGTTGTAAGGATCTAGTTTAGTGTGTATACTATTACAGTCCGATGTGATGGCAAACGCAGTGTTTTCATCAACACGTATCACAGCAGCATCATCACCAGGTTTTACAGCAGTTCTAATCTGTACCTCATGATCGTATTGTCTATAAACCCATTCTTTACTTGCGATATTCTCTGATGATAGTAATCTAAGTAATGCTTCTTTTGGATCAATATCATCTACAACTACATATTTTTCATCTTTTGATGGTTTTTTCAGTTCTCTTTTTACTATCGGTGGATCTGCAAGTAGTTCAGCTGGAACATCTGCTACAACATCACCTTCAAGTGTTGTAACAAATTGATCACCCTTAATCACTTCACCAACTACAGCTGCAGGGAGTTCATATTTTTGGAAAATATTCATTAGTTCCTGAACATCTTTAGGATGTACAACAAAAATCATTCTCTCTTGAGATTCAGATAACATTATTTCATAGGGTGTCATGCCATCTTCACGCAATGGAATCTTTGTAATTTCAACTTTTGCACCGTTGCCACATTTTGCAGCTAGTTCTGAAATACAACAGGTGATTCCACCACCACCAAGATCCTTAAGACCCTGGACATCAACAGTTTCAAGGGCTTCGAATGTTGCCTCCATGACTTGTTTTTTGGTAAAAGGATCTCCGATTTGAACTGCAGGTCTGCTTTCTAATTCTGAAGTGGTTGTGAGTTCTTCTGATGCAAACGTAACTCCATGTATTCCATCCCTTCCGGTCCTACCACCCATAAGCACGAATACATCACCCACGTTAGGAGCTATCCCCCTCATTATTGAATCTTTTCGTACAATTCCTGCACATACAACGTTCACAAGGGGATTGGACTGGAAGTTATCATCAAATTCAACTTCTCCTCCAACTGTAGGTATTCCAACCCGGTTTCCATAGTCTGATATTCCTTTAATAACGTATTCAAATAAATAACGAGAACGCTGGTCTTCTAAATAACCAAAACGTAACGAATCTAGAAGTGCAACTGGCATGGCTCCCATTGATATTATATCCCTTATTATTCCACCAATACCAGTTCCGGCACCTCCATATGGTTCTATTGCAGATGGATGGTTATGACTCTCCATTCCAATTACCAGTGCAAGTTCATCGGTAATCCCAACAATACCTGCATCATCTCCAGGACCAATTATGACATTATCTCCTTCTGTTGGGAAAAGTTTCAATATAGGTCGGCTGCTTTTGTATGAGCAGTGTTCAGAGAACATTATGTCTAGCATTCCATATTCAAGTGAATTGGGTTCTCTTCCAATCTCTTCTTTTATGTATTCAAGTTCTGCGTCTGCTAAAGTCATTTTATCACGTCTGGAAATGCAGTTTCTTAAATTAGTATATTTTCCATATTTTTTATAGTATTCCATTTATATCATATTTTAGATAAAATATTTTATTAAATAGAGGTGTAGATTTAAATTTTAAGCAATTTTTAATCGGATTTATGACTTAATTATACTTATCCTGACATTATAGTCTTCTATTTCCCAGTCTTTAGCATAATCGCTAGCTTCTATTCCGAACTGGAATTTTTCAGCCCTCACTTCATGGGATATATAATTTATAAAGTTTTCTATAAGATCTTGGAGATCAACACTACATTCTACATAAACCTCTATATTGGCTTCAACATCGAGATCCAAATCTTTTCGCATGTCTTGAACTCTTCTTATTAGTTCACGTGCCATAGCTTCAGATAGTATCTCTGGAGTAAGCTCGGTGTCTATGAATACGTTTCCACCTTCAAAATCACTGCTTCCAATGTTGTCTGGAAGTTCAGTTTCAAAAACAATATCTTCAAACTCAAGGGTCACTTGTTTATCTTCATATTCTACAATATAAACTCCTTCAGACTCTAATTTTCGTATTATTTCATCACCATCGGTTTTTGATAGTTTGGATGCAACTTTGGGCACGTCCTGTCTTAATTTAGGACCGAGGGTTTTCATGTTAGGTAATGCTTTAATGGTTAAATTTTCAAATTTATCCGAGGATATCACATTTTTAGTATTGGCCTGTTCCATTAATATATTTTTAAGTGATTGTGTGGCATTCAAGACTTTATCCTCCTCAGAAACTATTATAATTTCTCTAACTGGCCATCTTAACTTGTAATGTGCGGTATCACGTGCCCTTGCGCAAGCTTCAATAATCTCACGCACAATATCCATGTTAGTTTCTAGTTCTTCATCTATTAACTCTTCATTGAAACTCCAGTCTAACATGTGCAGGCTTTCAGGATAACTCGTTTCAACACTTCGAATTAGGTTTTGATACATGTCCTCTGTTACATGAGGTGCTATAGGTGCTATTGTTTTTATTAGAAGTTTGAAGGCATCGTAAAGGGTGTAATAAGCTCCTAACTTGTCCGGATCGTCTTTTTCGATCCAAGTTCGTCCTCTTATAAGTCTGATGTACCATCTACTTAGATCCTCTAGTATGAAGTTATTTATTGCTCGAGTGGCTTTGTGAAAGTGGAGGGCTTCAAGATATCCTGTGACTTCCCTTGCAAGCGAGTTTGTCCTCGAAGTTATCCAGCGATCCTCGTCACGAACTTTAAGATCTTCTGGTCTGTATCTTGTTGGATCAAAATTGTCNNTTACTGACATTTTTAAGTTCGTCCCAGTTAAATTTAAGATCTTCCCATGGTTTATTAGCCCATAAGAGATAAAATCTTAAGATGTCTACTCCATAAAGTTCTATCACCTGTTCTGGTTCTACAACGTTTCCAAGGGATTTACTCATCTTCTTTCCCTCTTCGTCTAGGGTGAATCCGTGCATAAGTACTTTTTTATACGGAGTGCTATCGTTGGATATTACTCCACATCCAAGCTGTGAGTAAAACCAGCCCCGGGTTTGATCATGCCCTTCTGTTATGAAATCGTATGGATACCATTGCTCAAAGAGATTTTTTTCTTCCGGATAATAAAGGGCAGCCCATCCTGCAACACCCGAATCAATCCAAACATCCAATACATCTGGTGTTCTTTTCATATTTCCACCACACTTACAAGTGATGATTATATCATCCACGTGAGGTCGGTGTATAAAATCTCCGTTGAGCTCTCCTTCAGCTGAAAGCTTTTTTAATTCATTTATAGAGCCGACTACTGTAATTTCATCACAATTCTCACATTCCCAGATTGGTATAGGAATTCCCCAGTACCTTTGTCTTGAAATAGTCCAATCTCTAGCGTTTTCTACCCAGTTCCTGAAACGGCTCTCACCTGCCCATGATGGTACCCATTCAACTTTGTCAAGCTCGTTAAGCATTTGTTGTTTGATTTCTGTTATCTTCAAAAACCACTGTTTGGTTGCTAGGTAGATAATTGGTGTTTTGCATCTCCAGCAGAACCCATACCTGTGGTTTATTATACTTTCCTTAAACAAGAGATGGTGGGTTTTAAGATCTTTAATAATGTTAAGATCAGCATCCTTGACGAACTGACCCAAATATTTCCCAGCATCCTCCATAAATAGTCCTGCTTCATCTACAGGACAGAAAATCGGAATTCCATATTTTTTACCAATTTCAAAATCATCAGGACCGTGTCCAGGTGCGGTGTGTACACAACCTGTACCTTCAGTTAGTGTAACGTGGTCTCCTGGAAGTATAACGTGATTAAATTCTTTTTGAATTGGTATTTCGTCTGAAAGTGGATGATTATATTCTATGCCTTCAATATCTGACCCTTTAACTACTTTTAGAATTTCGTAATTTTTTTCTTGATTATCTTCACAATTACAATGAGTATCAGCATTATCGTGGCTTTCTTGGCTGTTGTTGTTTAAAACAGATTCCACTAGGGCCTCTGCCATTATGTAAACATCTTTTCCTAACTTGACATAGGCGTAGTCAAAATCTGGATGAACACAAACAGCCATATTTGCAGGAAGTGTCCATGGGGTGGTTGTCCAGATTAGGATGTAGATTGTGTATTCTAAGCTTTCTTGGTTCTTTAGGGGAAATTTGACATAAATGGAAGGATCGTCCTTGTTTTCATAGTCAATTTCGGCCATTGCAAGTGCTGTTTCACATCTGGGACACCAAGTGATTACTCTTTTGTCCTTTATCAATAGATCCTTTTCATTTGCTCTTTTGAGGGTCCACCAACAGGACTCCATGTATTTGGTATCAAAGGTGATGTATGGATTCTCCCAGTCCATCCAGACACCTAAAAGCTTGAATTGTTCTGTCATGAGGTCTTTATTTTCGATAGCAAATTCTTTACATTTGTTAACAAAGTTTTCGATTCCAATTCGTTCTTCTATTTCCTTTTTACTCTTTAAACCAAGTATTCCCTCTACCTTGTGTTCGATCGGTAGACCATGAGTATCCCATCCAGCTTGTCTGCGAACGTTAAAGCCAGACATACTCTTGTATCTGAGATATGTGTCTTTGATAATTTTATTCCAGGCGGTTCCAAGGTGTATCCTACCACTGCAGTAGGGTGGTCCGTCAAGAAACGAATATTTAGGTTTATCCTCCCTCATTTTTTTGGTTCTTTCATAAATATCCCTATCCTTCCAGAACTTCTGTACCTTTTCTTCAATGATCCTTGATTCATATGAGCGTTGAGCCTCCTCTATGGGCATATTTTATTCTCTCCTTATGATTTTCAGTTATAATGAATTAATCTAAAGTTTGTTTTAAGTATATAAAATAGTTAATTTACTTGGATTGTCGAATATTTTGTTGGGTTATATGGACGAAACCTTATCTAATGTGAATTTATCATGATAATAAAGAAAATAAGGAAGTTAAATGGTAAATTTAGATAAATAAATAACTTAACCAGCTCAAAGTGTTAATAGAATTGGAAATAAGAATATTAAGGGAAATAAATATTTACTAACCATTAAAATGGTTAGAATGTTCTTATTTTACCCTCAACCATCATCTCTGTGATTTTTCCTATATCTTCAAGCCAGTTGTTCATAATCCCTTCAACATCCTTGTTTACAGATTCAATGTTGCTACCATCTTCAACAATTATCTGGGCACTGGCGGCTTTAGGATGGTCAATTGGCTTACCTATCTGACTTAAAAGCATAATGTGGACTTGTTTTACTTCTTCTATTTCTTTACTTATGTCTTGGGCCATTTTATTTGATAATAGGTTGTATATCTTACCAACATGATTTATTGGATTTTTACCCGAAGTTGCTTCCATTGACATTGGTCTATTTGGTGTTATTAAACCGTTTGCCCTGTTTCCCCTTCCAACCGAGCCGTCATCTCCCATTTCAGCCGAAGTACCTGTTACTGTTAGGTAATAACCCTTCTCTGTATCACTAGAATTGTTGTCACCCGTGTTTATAAACGTTTCAACTTCTCTATCTGTCTTTTTAAGTGCAAGATCAGTTATTATGTCTTGAATTTCATTTTTGACATTAAGGTAGGTGGTTCTTCCATCAACAAACTTGGAAACCATTGCAACCGCTGTAGTAAGAATTATTTTACTGTTTTCACGAAGACCCATAACTTTAATGTCTTCTCCTACTTGTGGGTATCTTTTTTTGAATTTCTTTGAGTTTAAAAGTTCTTCTGTTGCCATTACTATTTTTTCAGTTTCTGAGAATGGAGCGAATCCTACACCAAATGATGTATCGTTTGATGATGGCATTCCATCTCTTTTAAAAACGTCAACAAGATCTCCTGATCCACTTCCAATCTTACATTCTACAACGGCGGAGCTTTCAACGTCAAGGTTGATGATGTTTTCCTTTAAATATTCTTTTGCAGCTGTAATGGCAATCCTGTCAATACCTATTTTATTCCCATCTATCTCAGAAACTCCCCTACCTGTCAGAAGTATGTCTATAGGCTTTATTATCTGTCCGCCTCCGAAGTGGGGGTCAGATTCTCCTGCTGTGATCTGTACTTCGTCTGTGTTGTGATGCATGATCTTTCCATTGAATTTTTCCATGTAAGCTAGGCACAGTGCTCTGCTTACAGACTCAGCAATTCCGTCACTTATACTGTCAGGATGACCTATGCCTTTTCTTTCAACAATTTCAACTTCCTGTTCTTCAATAGGCTTTTGAATAAGCTCTTTAACAATGATGTTTCTCATAAATAACCTCCCATATGAATATTAT
>PMMV01000089.1 GCA_003162115.1 Methanobacterium sp. | reverse complement strand
GCTTCACCCTTAGTACGGATCATAGCAGCACCTTCATCAATTCTTCTTAAAGCTTCCCCTAAATTACGTGCACCGCAAACAAATGGGATGGTAAATTCTTTCTTATTAATATGATATTTTTCATCTGCAGGTGTTAGAACTTCACTTTCATCTATCATATCTACACCAAGTGACTCAGTACCTGTGCTTCCACGAAGTGACCAATACGTACCTTTGCCATGACTGGAATACTCACTGCTTCAATGATCTCTTTTACCTTTGATGGATCAGCCATTCTTGCAACTCCACCCTCAGCACGTATATCAGAAGGTACCTTTTCAAGAGCCATGACTGAAACAGCACCAGCTTCTTCGGCAATAACAGCCTGTTCAGCATTCACTACATCCATAATTACTCCACCCTTAGTCATTTTGGCAAATCCTTTTTTCAAAACTTCTGTTCCGTGTAACATAAAATTCCTCCTAATTCATTTGATCCCTTTTTAGACCATAAATCTTTGTTGATGTTAATTTAATGGTAAATTATTATTTGTTCATAAAAATGTTGTATGAATAAAACTTTAATGGACTTCAATTCATATTTAATTCCCAATCGTTATTTTGAATAGATAACAATCTGATTTAAATACAGATCCGTTATAAAATCTAAAAAAAATGGAAAAAGGAATTAAAATGTATTTATTCAATTTATAATTCTTAGTTCATCGCCAACTCTGATCTTTCCACCTTCTAAAACTTTGCAGAAGATACCTTCAGTTGGCATTATACATTCTCCAACGCTTTTACCAATTTCACATGGACTGTAACATTCTTTACCGATCTGTGAAACCTCGAGGATTGAAGAGTTTCCTATAGTTATTTTGGTCCCTATGTTGAGGTCTTTAAGTACAATACCTTCAGTTGTGATGTTCTCAGCAAAATCTCCAGGATTCACCTCAAGACCTAAATCTCTCATCTTCTGTATACTCTCAACTGCAAGAAGACTTATCTGACGGTGGGCCTGTTTCTCAGCATGTCCATCCCCTAATAATCCAAAATTTTCCATTAAAATACCCTGAATTACATTCGTTTTTTTTGTTCCCGTAACTGGACTAGTGGAAACTGCCACTATTTTTGCGTGTAAATGATTCATCTTTGCATTCATTGCTATCATCGGTTTATTGGATTACTTGGTTTATCTTAAATAAATAATGTGAAATTTTTTTGATTTATTAAAGGATTTATTTAGATCCCTTTACCTTTCCACCTATAGCATCTTCAACAATTAAATCAACCTTTAACTGGTTTACTATTAGATCTGCAACCTTTTCACCAGATAAGAGCATTCCACCAAAGGTTGGACCCATTCTTGTGCTTCCATAGGTTGTTGCAACTGCCATTCCAGTAACGAAAACTCCAGGGTAAACCTCACTGGTTTTCTCCACCACTGCATCTTCAGATTTTTCAACCCACATACCTTCAAATCCTTCTATTTCTACAAGTCCGCGTTGTTCAAGGGATTTAACAACCACTGCATCGTGTCCTGTTGCATCGACAACGATCTTGGATTCTAATGCAACTGGATCAACACATGTAATAGCTCTAGGAAGTGCAGATACAGGTGTCCAATTTATAACCACTCCACCAACCCTGTCCTTTCTAACAACAACATCGTCAAACTTGGTCATGTTAAGAACTTTGACACCAGCATCCATTGCAGCTCCTATGAGTTTAGAACATGCATGTGGTCCGTCTGCAACGTAAAGTCCTTCCTGAACTTTTTTGTAAGGTACTCCTATTTCATCCAAGATCTTCTGTCCCGGTTCTCTTACAGTTAACTTGTTCATGAGGTATCCTCCAATCCAGAAACCTCCGCCAAGGTAGTTGTTGCTTTCTATCAAAAGAACCTTAACATTCTTTTCTGCAAGCCGTTTAGCTGCGATCAGACCGCTTGGGCCTGCTCCAACTATAATAACATCACTTTCCACATATTCCAGAAATTCTTCTGCAAATCCAGATACTATAGCTTTGGTCACATCTTTTTCTGTTACTTTTGAAAATATTGCCATTTTTTTAGATCCTCCAATTTTTTCTAGTTAAAAAATGAATTTTAATAACTATTCTGCAATGATCTTGTGTAGAGATGATATTACCTTGGCCAGTTCTTCGTCCATCTCAATTTCTTCTTGAACTTCCAAAACATTTTCAAGTACAGCATTGGTTTCAGGGTGTTTTGGTGCTGCAGAACATCCGCTATCGGGAAGTATTGATATAGGAAATGTGCCAATTTTCTCTGCAATTTCTGAGATCTCTGTTTTGTCTAGACCAATGAGTGGACTTAGAACGGGTATGGATGTTGAGTAACGTGTTGCGAGTATGTTGGGTAGAGTTTGTGAAGCAACTTGCCCTACACTACTACCATCAATGATTGCCAGAGCTTTTTCTTTTTTAGCAATCTTCTCTGCAATCTGGTACATGCCGCTCTTACAGAGTACACATGTCATCCTTGGAGGTGCTTCTTCTGTACATTTCTTTAGGAAATTTCCATAGTTAACTTGATAGAGTCTAAGTTCTGAACCAGAAGCGTACTCCTTGAGTTTTTGGTAAATTTTTATGATTTTTTCATTTGATCCACCGGTGTATGGATGGTTGTTGAAGTTAAGAATTGTTATATCACAGCCTCTTTTCATCATGAGGTAGGTTGCTACAGGCGAGTCTATACCACCAGATACCAGGGCAATCATTCTTCCTTGAGTTCCTATTGGAAGTCCTCCTGGTCCGGGGATTTTTTGATGGAATATGTAGGTTTTATCCTCCCTCACTTCGATAAAAAGTCTGAATTCTGGGTTTGAAAGGTCCACTGGAGCATTTGTAAGCTCAATTACTGCTGCACCACAAAATCCTGCCATCTCCCTACTTGAAAAGTCATGGGTTCCAACTCTTCTGCATTTAACAGCAAAAGGTTTTTTAGAATCGAAATCTCCTTTTTCCATTAATTCTTTAATATAATCTTGAACTGTTTCCTTGATAGAGTTGTGATCAGTATCTGTTGATACTGTTGGGCTAAATGAAACAACTCCAAATATCTTTTTTAAAGATTTCAATGCTTTCTCATGATCTTCAGGGAAAAGAAAAATCCTGCCCTGATTAATTGTGATTTTACATTTGATTAGTTTTTTAATATTCCCTATTAGTTTTTTTTCAAATCTTTTCCTTACTACAGGACTCTTTACTCCGATTTCACCATATCTAACCAGTATTGGCTTGTTAGTATCCATTCTTTAACTCCATTACTCAGCAGTTTATTGATTTAATGTTAATCTGCTAAATACCAATAAATCTATTTAATTATAATATTACAAAAAATTTTAACCGCCGTGTATAACTCTGATGATCTTTATACTGTCATTTTTTCCCAATATTTCATCTTCTAGGATTATCGTATCATTTCTTTTGACGATAACTTCAAGCGGGTCTATTCCAAGATTTTTTAATAGTTCTTCAACCGATATCTGGTTGATATTTAAATGTTCAACGTGACCTTCCGAATATTCTATTTCCAAATCAACACAACCAGTATAAGTTAGAGATTAATAATAGAAACTGTACTTAACAATTGTTATATAACTATCGTTACATATAAAGTTTTTGATTAAACCAAGACCTCTGAGGATTGGAAAGTGATACTGGGTTTGTAAAATACCCTCTATGTAATCATGATCTTTCTAATCCTCTTGAGAGATCTTCGATTAGATCATCTGAATCCTCTAGTCCCACTGACAATCTGATAACATCATCTGTAATACCAGCCTGTTTACGGGCTGACTCTCCCATTGATGCATGACTCATGGTTGCAGCATGTTCAACTAATGAATCTGCTCCACCAAGAGATTCTGCCAGTAAAAAAAGGTCTAAGCCTCTAATAAAATTACCAACATCTGATTTCAATTTAAAAGATACAATACCACCATATCCATCCATCTGTTTTTTTGCAATTTCATAACCCGGGTGAGAGGGGAGACCAGGATAAAATACTTCTGAAACTTTAGGATGATCAATTAAAAACTCAGCTATCGCTATAGCATTTTCTGCGTGTTTTTTCATTCTAAGTGGTAGGGTTTTTAGTCCTCGAAGTATTAACCAGGAATCAAATGGTGCTGCGTTCGTTCCCATCCCATTTAACAGGAAATGAATCTTATCTGCAAGTTCATCTGTGGTGGTCACTATTGCACCACCTATTACATCACTGTGGCCGTTTATGTATTTGGTTGTTGAGTGAAGTACCAGATCTATTCCATACTCTATTGGACGAAGGAAGTATGGACTTGGAAATGTATTGTCAGCTACAGTTAAGAGCTGGTTTTCCTTGGCTATATCAGCTACCAATTCAAGATCTGTAATGTTCAACAATGGATTTGATGGTGTTTCAATCCATATCATTTTAGTGTCTGGTTGGATGGCTTCTTCAATGTTTTCTCGGGAGTTTAGTCTTGTGAAAGTGAATTCAATACCATATTGGGTCATAATTTCACTGAAAAGTCTATGTGTACCTCCATAAATATCATCTCCTACGACAGCATGGTCACCCGCTTTTAATAGATGTATTGCAGTTGATACTGCTGCCATTCCACTTGAAAAAGCGAATCCTTTGTTACCTCCCTCAAGATTTGCAACAGCATCTTCAAGAGCATTTCTGGTTGGATTACCTGTTCTAGAGTAGTCGTATTCTCCTGGTTGTTTGTAATCTTCGAACACAAATGTTGATGTTTGACATATCGATGTTGATATAGCTCCAGTTGATGGATCTGGTTTTCTTCCTGCATGTATTGATCTTGTGTCAAATTTCATTATTGGTCCTCCATGATATTTAATTAAATTTCTCTTAATACAATTTAAGAAAAAGGAAATTATTCTTTTATTTTATATAATAACAGTATATTTATTTAATTCTCAAACGATCCAGTGGATATTATTGATTAAAATTTGATCGAGATTAATAGAATATATTAACAATATTTATATAACAATCGTTATATGATCTTATATAAATATATTGCGGTATCACTACAATCTGACATATTAAACCAAGTTATCAACTATTAAAGAAAGGAATAATAAAAAAATAATACTTAAAAAAAATAATTATTATTATTTCCTAGCTTTCGCAACCTTTCTAGCTATTACAAGCTCTCCTATAGCAATAAGACCCACAAAAAACTTTTCAAGACCGCCGGTAGCCCATATTGCTTCTCCAAAAGTTGAATTTTTAATTCTCTGTTCATATTCCTCGGCTGTTACCCGTTTGCCTGTTTCTCTTTTTGTAACAATTGCAGAGGCTTCCATCAGTTCTTCCCATGTAACTCCCTTGAGTTCGCGTACCATGGCCTCAAATATTTTGTAAACTTTGATCTCATAGAGGCTGGAAAGAGTTTCAACGATGTCGAAAGTTCTTATTACACCAACCACCCTGTCTTCAGTGTCTAAGACAGGAATACTAACCACTTTATACTTTGAAGCAGCTAAAACTGCTAAGCGTGCAGGTTCGTCTTCGTGTAATTTTACGATATCATCCTTTGAATGCATAATTTCTGATACTTTCTTATGATTATCTCTTAGACCCCTTGTAACATCTAGAGATGTAATCCATCCAATTAATCGTTTCTTATCGTCTAAAACAGGCGTTGCAAACTTTTTATGAGATTCCATCTTTATTGATGCTTCAACAATATCCATATCCGCGTTTACAGCTATAAATTCCGTGTCCATAATTTCTTTAACTTTCATTAGGCAACCTCTCAAGTTTTAATGCACCCACAGGGCATTTTTTAGAACAAACTTCGCAATTAATACATTTATCTTTGAAAAAAACAATTTTATCATCTTCAAGCTTTATTGCTTCAACGGGACAGTTTTCCTCACACACACCACAAGCAACACATATATCCTCATCTACAAGAAGTTCTTTGGTTTTGAAAACATTTCCTAATCTTCTTTCAAGTGTTACTGCATCTTCTCCACACACATTTGCACATGCACCGCATCCAATACAAGCATCCTTATCTATAACTGCTTTTTCACCTTCCTGTACTGTTATTGCCCCTGTTGTACAAAATTTGACACAATTACCGCATGATGTGCACTTATCTGAATCGACATAGATCTTTTCCATTCTAAGTGTCCTGTGAGGTACCTTTATGGTTTTAAGCTTGTAGGTTAAATCGTCATCCAGGTCAGATGTGCTTTCAATAACTTTTATTGAATTAACAGGACAAGTTTGAGCACATATCTCACATTTAACACAGTTATCGAGTATTTTTACAGGTTTCGTTAATTTAGCACTATCTATTGCATTAACTGGACACTCTTCTGCACATAGGTTGCATCTCACACATTCTGGGGAAACTGTTATAAACTTCTGTCCAAGAAAACAGTTCTCAATTTCTGCTTCAAAATCTTCAACACCATGCTCTAGATCATTTGATTTGGCAATAACATCACCTACCAGAGCATCTTTCTTTTTTTTAAATGTTATATCCATAATCACACCTTTATAGAGTTAATTAAACTTTCTAACATAAATATTAAATCTAATGAATAATCACTATTGAAACATAATTTACGGTAGAAACTGGAATTAAATGTTAATTATTTTAAATTAATTTTCTTAAATTACCAAGTTTTCACTTCAATATATCCTTAATTTCTATATTATATGAGTAATATTAACTTTCACTATTAACATTTGATTTTATTGAATCGATATGTTAACTAAATAGATAATAACTAATTCTTTTAACGATTATACAAGCTAAATTATAGATTATCTTTTTTTAGAATATTTTCAAGTTTTGTAAGATCTGGAAGACCGTCTGTGGTACCTTTCTCTGTTACACAGCATGATGCAACGTAGTTACCCTTTATTGCCATGTCTTTAATATCATCATCCTTAACATAGCCGTGAAGAAATCCTGCGTCAAAAGCATCGCCAGCTCCTGTCGTATCTACACATAAGACATCAAAGGCCTCAGTTAAATGGGATACACCATTATATGTAACATATGATCCTTTATCTCCCATTTTAACTACCACCATATCTATTCCATATTCCATTTGGATTTTGTCTGCACTTTTCTGTATTTCAGCCAGTCCAATGTCTTTTCTTGAATTTTCAATTTCTCCTATTGTTAAAATATTTAGCTCGGACTGGTTTATAAGAAGGATATCTGTTCTTATTAAAAATTTTTCTAGGAAATCAATACCCCTTTCTGTGTAAAGACGTCCTGGATCAAAACTTACATCAACATTGTTAGATATTTCATTTAGAACTGTTTCCTGTGTTTTAATAGAGTTATCATCGTGCTTTCCAACAAATGAAGTGATGTGCAGAACTTTAGCAGAGTTGATATAATCCAAGTCAATCTCGTCTAGTCCAATACTATCGTTAACACCTGGATCTACATAGAGAGCCCTTTGGCCATAGGCATCTACAAAACCGTTTACAGTACCGCTTCTACCATTATCAGATAGAAGAACGCCGCCGGTATTAATGTTTTCGTTTTGAAGATTGTTATGAAGAAGACTGCCTTCACGGTCGGTTGCAACCTTTCCTATAAAGCCAGTTTCTAAGCCAAGTCTTGCAAGCCCCACTATTGTGTTGGCTGCTGAACCACCACATGATTCAGATTTACCTGTTATATAAGATTCCTCATCTTCGTGGGCTATTCTATTCACTTGATAGAGTTTGTCAATATTCAGTGCACCAAATCCAACAACATCCATTTTCATTTAAACAACCTTCTTAGGTCAATCCGGTACTCTCCAAGTTTTCCCTGATAATTTCCAGCTGAAACATGCAGAACATCATCAAAATCAACTACGGCTTCTATCCCTGTTTTCATACCTTCCTTGAGTACTTTTTGATCGAGTCCGTTTATAACAATTTCCGGGATGTATTTTACACCATCAGGAACTTTAGAAGCATCATTTAATATTTCCCTTAGTGATGGGCAGTAAGGATGGTTCGTTGTAGGACCGATCCAGGGATAGTTTGTCTCTGGCTTGCTAGCTGCAGAACATATGTCAAAAGGAGTAATAACTCCTTCAACATCTCCTATTGCATTTAGAGCTGCGCTTCCTGCATCTGTAACCGTATTTTTGTTACTGCACATGTACCAGAAGTTTGCACCCATAATGCCATTCATATATCCCAACTCCCTTTCTATTTTAAAGTCCGGTATTGCAATGGGAACAACTATCATCTTTCGTCCGTACAACTCTTCCTCCCATTCATATCCATCTCCACAGTGTCCAATATACTTCATGGTACCCATATGTCCTTGTGGATTAATTGACGCATCAAAAAGGCTTGTAAATGGTTTTACTAGTATGTCCTGTCGAATCCTGTATGATAATTCAATATTAAATTTTTCTATATCATCGGTATTGTACCAGAATTGAAGAAGAGCACCATATCGTTGGTCCGGTGTTTTATGCTTATCAAGCCAGGCTTCAATACCACCTTCAACCCTCCCAATAACCGTTCCTGGAGTTGATGTAGCATCATATGCTGCTCTTCTAACCGTTTCAATATCCTCAGCAGTTACAATCACCCTGCAGCATGTTCCTTTAAATGCCTCGCAGTATGTATCTTCAACCTTCAATTTAATGTTTTTAATGGTTTCTGTCATGATCATCTGGCCAATAAAATCCTTTTTTTATGAAATATAATTAATAATAAATTAGACAAAAAAATTTACTACTTATCCTAATCCTCCTATGGATTCTCCTCTTAATTTTTTACGAAACAGTGAGCTTTTTTCAATTATACTATCAATGTCGTTGCAGGTGACTATTTCAACCTGCGGGAGGTTGTTTTTTAATATTTGACTTGCAAGTAACTGATTAACAAAACGTGATTTCAGAGCCTTTTCAGGATCCATTTTGTAGTTTAAAACAAATTCAAAGACATTGTCTGTTCCATACTTGTTAAAAATATCCGCAATGATCGATGTAATGGTGGTGTTGTCTGCCATCACAGCAATTTCAGCCTCTTTAATGGCATATTCATTACCGTTAAATGACACTCCAATACCTCCGTTATCATTGGCAAATCTAAGTGGTTGAACATCCGTGATACTGTCTCCTATATAGAATAAATCCTTTCTTTTTAAATGGTATCTGCTAATAATATCCTGAACAACTTCCTTTTTACCCTCTCCACCAATGGGTTTTACTGTATCCATTAATCCAGAAATTTCTAATTTAGGCAGTTCTTTCCAGAATATTTTATCTAAAAGTTCAAATTCAGGGTTCTTAACTATTTCTGCTTTATACTCTTTGATTTTGTCCCTTTCACTAGGTTTTATATCTATAAAGTCCATGTTGAGTTTGGTTGAATAGGTATTTTCAATGGGAAATCCTGTTTTATTACACAGTGCCTTAATGTAATGGTAATAGCTGGTACTCACAATAAATGAGGGCATGATAGAATTAACAAATTTCAATGTTTCTAATGCACCAGATATTAAATGGACATTATCATTGGAAAATTCAATAATGTTTTGGTTATTAGCACCGTAGGCTTTGAGAAATGGTAATATAAGTTTTAGTGTTCCCCCTGCATTGTAACCCTGTCTCTTTAACACGTCTGCAAGTACATCGTCGTACCTGCTAATAATCTTAAAAAATTTATCCCCATCATCTATAAAATGACTTGAAAGTTCGAATGCATTATCATTCAATGATATGGGGCCTTCACAATCAGAAACAAAAAATTTTTTCCCCAATTTCTAATCCTCCTGATTATAAAATAAAGTTCTTTTAAACAAAATTTATTCCACTTGTTCAGTTTCAGTGGAATCAGTATTTAATCTGATAGCATTTACTGGGCACAGTGTTTCACATTCACCACAGAGAATACATTTATCACTGTCAACGACCACTTCATCTTTTTCAAGTTTCAAGGCGCTTGTAGGACATTTATTAACGCAAACTCCACATGCCATACAAGCATCCACATCGGTGACAATTTCTCCTTTTCTTGGGCCCAGCAGTTCTTCCCTTACAAAAAAGATCCTGTCCGCCTTTACAGTGAAATATTCTTGTCCAAGAGTGATTGCATCAAATTGGCATTTGTCAACACATTTTCCACAGAAAACACATTTATCATCTATATGTATCGGGGAGGGAATTTCAAGTTCGATGGAGTCAACTGGACATTCTGCAATACATTCTCCACATCCAATACAGTTATCTTCAATAACTTCAATCTCCCGTTTAGGAGTTGTAGCACCTATTATTTCATGTATATCCTCTATTTCAAGGTCAGAACTAATCATATCTTTAATTTCATCCTTTATGAATTCTGTTACATCTTCTTCAAAGTGTTTTTCAATATGTCTAAGTTCGATTTCTGTTGCAATGGTCTTGAGAATACCGTTGATCTTTACAGCGTCGGATGAAAGCTTACCTGCTTCCTTTTCCATGAGTTCAGATACTATTTCCATGGTTTTTATTTTACTGAAATTCTGGTAGGCTCTTTTCCTTGATGAATATTTGATAGCAGCTGATGGACATACATTCATGCATTCCTCGCATCTGGCACAGTAAGATGGGTTTATGAATGGAAGTTTGCTTACATTTCCAACATTTATTGCTCCTCTGGATGGACATACTCTTGTACAGGTCATGCAGCCTATACAGTTCTTCTGGTCAACTACAATGGCCTTACCACCTACAACTGATCTTGGGAGTATTTCACCATATTTTATGGCTTCAGTTGGACATACTCTTGCACAGTATCCGCAGCGTACACATGTGTCCTCATTTATTTCACTGTGGACTTCTTCTGTGCCTGAGGATATGAGCTGTATTGACCCTGTTTTACATGCTTTAACACATGCACCGCACTGTCTACACAGTTTTTTGTTGATGTTAGGAACATTTTCACGTATAGGTTCAGATAAGGTTGTTTTCATTTTTATTGCATTGTATGGACAAGCCTCTCTGCATAAAACACATCCTACACATTTATCATTTATTTCTATTTGACCCTTGCTATTTTTCTGTATGGCATCCACTGGACATGAGAATAGGCAGGGTTTCTCTTCACACTTTTCACATATACTGTGATCCACCTTATAATCTACCTCTACTTCTCTGAGAGGTTTGCTGTACTTTTTAATGTTATTTGTGGTTGTTGGAATATTATTCAACTCCTTACAGGTAAGTCTGACGATTTCAGAGTAACATGTATAATGTTCTCACCATCGGTGGATGGTTTAAAGAGGAATCTTGCAATATAATAACCTATAGCACCAAATGGACATGTTTGATAACATATGCTGCATCTTAAACATTTATCCGTATCCCTTACTACTCCTTCTTCTGGTGTGTACTTTATTGCATGAGAAGGACATTCATTAACGCATAATCTACAGTCTGTACATTTATCTTTGTCCCATGTAATAACCCGTAGTTTAAGCCTGTCAGTTATATTTTCGATGATGTCTCCTATTAATTCATCGTCTTGAAGTATTTCCCGTGCTTTCTCAATGATATCCTCGGCAGAAATGTCAAATTTGAAAACTTCACTACCATTTATATGTTTAATTTCATCCTGTTTTGCTTCTATTTTAGCTTCTAAAGTGTCTACAACCAAGTTTATGATCTCTTTCTGTTCTTCAATATGGGAGATGTGAATTCCCTTGATTGCACCCTTAACAGGACATGTTTTAAGACATTCTCCGCATGATATACATTTTTTCTGGTCTATCAAAATCTTGTTATCTTCTTCAACAATTGCATCACCGACTTTACAAGTCTTCATACATTTTTTGCAGCGTATGCACAGGTAATCATCAATAACAAACTTCTTATCTACGGGGAGAATGGTAAAATCTTCTCTTATAAGATGATTTTCACCACAGGTAAGTGTTTTAGGATCTGTTGGACAGACCTCTGCACAGAAACCGCACCGTATACAGCCCCTGTTATTTATGACAGGATAGGTTATACCTTCTTCATGGGCCTCATCCTCATCCCTCACAAGCTTAATTGCCATAGGGGCAGGACAAGCTGCTGTACAAGCACCACAAGCTATGCAATTCTCCTTATAAACTTTTGGATAGTCTCTGAACCTTGATGGTGTCTCCATTATTTCAGAGTTGCTTTTGGCTGCTGCAAAATTTTCAGCCCATGACTTTCTTGCAAATTCGTATAGATACCATATAACCGAAGACATATTACATCATCCTTTTAACTTAGAATTTATATTGTGGACACCATGGAAATCCAGGTTTCTTCCTGATTCATCTAAAATTATAACCCTTTCTGTACATGCAATACATGGATCTGAAGTTGCATATGTAGCTACAGCATCTGCGACTGTTGCAACATCGTTAAGCATGTACTTGGCACATGCATCTATGTTCATGATACTGGGGGTGCGTATTGAAACATTTTTTATGAGGTTTCCATTGGTTTCAATAGAGTATGTAACCTCACCCCTTGGTGCTTCATTTCTCCATTCAGCAACACCTGCAGGTATTTCAATTTTTTTACGAATATCACCAGGTGGAAGATTTTCAATTACCTGTTTTATTAGGTTTATGGATTCCCATATCTCATCAAATCTGTTCATTGTACGTGCAAAATTGTCTCCTTCCTTCCTCCATACAACCTTCCAGTCCATATGATCTCTATAGGTATGATGCTGCTCCCTAACATCGTGCTGAAGTCCTGAAGCCCTTCCAATTGGTCCAACAGCCCTTGCCTTCAATCCTTCGTCACGTGTCATTTTTCCAACATCGTGGGATCTTAAACCAACCAGCGGTCCCTGTTCAAACATCTCAACGTATCTACCATATTCAGATTCTAATTTATTCATTATCTCCATTATAGAATCCATATGAGACTGTTTAATATCCATCTTAACTCCACCAACAACGTTCCAGCCCATGTTAACCCTGTTTCCAGTTAGAAGTTCAATTGCATCCATAACTGGTTCTCTTAAAGCCAACATGTACATAAAGAGGGTTTCGTGTTCCATTGCCTTAAAATATGTTGAATTGGCGAGTAAATGGCTCTGAATCCTGTCGAGTTCGTTGGTTAAAACCCTCAGGTACTGTGCTCTTAATGGAGCGGTTTCTCCTGCAATCTTTTCAAAGGTTTCTGCAAAGGTTTGTGTATGTATGTATGAGCATATGCCACAGACTCTTTCAGAGAGGAATATTCCTTTCTGCCATGTTTTGCCCTGCATAACCCTTTCTATGCCTCTGTGAATGTATCCATAATCAATTTCAGCGCTTATTACTTTTTCGCCTCTTGTTTTAAGTTTTAATCGTAATGGTTCCTTTAAACCCGGGTGTATTGGTCCTATAGGAAGTATCATAATTTCTGCCTCCCTCTTGCTGCTATTGCATCTGGCCCCACAGCTAAAATAGCTGTTAATATCTCTGATGGACGTGGTGGACATCCTGAAACTTCAGCATCCACCGGTATGAAGTCGGATACTGGTGCGTAAACACTGCATCCTTCCTGATTAAAAACATCACCTGTTAATGGGCAGTTNNTGTTCAGCCATTGCACCTGTTACCAGGATAACATCTGCCTCCCTGGGGTTGTTGTGAACGTAAATACCATACTGTTCAAGGTCGTACCTAGGAGATAGTAGGGCAACTACTTCTATATCGCATCCATTGCAACCTCCTGTGTTTATTAGGCAGACGTGTATGGAACTTTTCCGTATAATGTCTTTAAGACCATCTAACATTTCTTTACCTCATTAAATCTTCAAGTAAATCTTTCCTGCCTTCTTCTATTGCTTCATCGTAAGGTTTATTTTCTCTAAGAACTTCATAAGCTATTTTATTTTGAATTCTCTCTGATTCTTCTTCTGTAAGGATGTTCATAACATCACAAAGCCAGCAGAGTCTTAAATCCGCATGTATTCTCTCTTTGATACACCTAAGCTGGGATGATTCAAACCTGGGATTTATAGCTTCGAGGCTGGACATGTCCAACCGTTTCATTAGCACTTCTTCAAGCTCATCTGGGGATATTTCCAGTTCTTTGGCAAATGGAATTACAACATCTTCACGCCATTTGTAACTTTCGATTATCCTCTTTTTCATGGTTATGAGAAGTTTTTCATTTTCAATTTTTGTATTTGGTTTGTATCCGCTCATACCAACACCGTCCCAATCCACACAATTGCTGCTAGAGTAAATCCAATAACTGTTTCGTATCTACCGTATCCAGGTCTCATTCCTATGACCATGGCAAGTAAAAATATTCCTATAGTAATTGGTATATATGAGTAAATTAATGTGATTAACTGGCCATTAACTGCAAGCATCCATCCAATTAT
>PMMV01000025.1 GCA_003162115.1 Methanobacterium sp. | reverse complement strand
ATATATTCCTATTTTTTCCTGCTTCATATTTTGCATATTTTACTTCAGATATGTCTCCGGTATAAGAAATTTTTTCAGTAGCTAAATTTATCAATTTTTCTTTAATTGCGGGTAATTTATCGGCTTTATTTATTATGGTTTCTTTTAATGGGATTATCTGTACCTTGAATTCTTGTTTTAAAGTATATGTAAGTAGTTCATGTTCTCTAATCGCTTCTTTCATACTGAAGGATCTTTCATATAGTGAAGCAAATGGGTCAAGAAGTCCAAAGTACATTTCTATTCCCGGCGAATGTACTGCTACTTTTCTAAGATTATCCCACTCAGCATTTATTTTAGCTTTCATTCGGTTTTACCTAAAATTTTAATTATTCGAAGTGATTCAGTAAATTTTTTATTAATTAACTTCTTTTCATCTTAATACATCTTTATGCAGAATAAATTATATAGTTGATGTTTCATATATTCAAACTTAAGATTAAAACTGAAATAAATTTTTTTGGAGTGATTTTTATATGATTCCTGATTTAATTAATAAGCTCTACAAAAATGAACTGATTTCTAAAAAAGATTTCGAAACTCTTTCTCCATTAAAAAAGGATTATGATAGAAAACTTGGAAATTTTCTTGTAGATGGGGGATATTTAACCAAAGAGGATCTTAAAATATTTTCAAATGAAAATCAAGATTTCTTATTTGGATTGTTCGATGAATGGTTAAATAAATATTCTAATTTAGCTAATGCTATAATATGGCGTGCAAATGATTCTAAAAAGCATCCTAATGGTGTTCCATTTGAGTATAAATTATGGTCAGAAGATAAAAAGCGTCAACTATCAACAGCCTTTTGGAATTCCCTCATGGATATTTTAACAGGTCTAAATGAAGCTCCAAATTGTACTGTAAATTTATCTGATGATGGAAAGGTATATTCAACAGATCTTAAACCCGATGATGCTTGGAATTACTACATAAGGTACGTTGCACATAGTATTAGGGTAGAAATAGATAGATTAGTCCATTGGTCAATTTCGAGATACAATCAATCACAGTTAGAATTTCTATTCGATAGTCGTACTTTTTTTGAATACTTTGAAAGTCGAAATGTTTATTCAATATTAAGATGGGATGAATCATTATTCAGCCATGGATCAGTTACTATGGGAGATCCAGCAAGGGTATATGATTTTTTAGATAAAGAAAAACTCATAGGTATGACAAGGTGGGGGACTATAGGACGTTTTTTAGGATGGTGCAGGGATGAATTATACCATTTTGATGGTAAAGACACTCCTGAAAACTACCAGAAGCACTGGCAATATCAAGGATATCCACCCGTTGAAAGAATTTTTTCAGGAACTACCCATCCTGATTTAGGATTTCAACATTTTACTACAGGATGTTTTGGCACTACCGGCTTCTTACGTAATGTTCTTCGAACCATTAACGTTCCTGTACTTTTAGAGGAAAAATGCGGTCATGCAATGCCACATTTTGTATATGATAAAACACATGAATTTTACCTTTCTCATGGAGATGATCCATACAACAGCCTTTACAAACACAACACGCCCAAATTTATTCCACTAGAACTGATAATTGACCATTACAAATTTGATGAATGGTTTAATGAAAAACTGCCCTCTGAAGTCATTTGTAATAATGTGGGAAGAAAGGCACTTGAATTGGCTGTTGAATACATCCCAAATGAAATCTTAAAAATGTATTGTGACGACGTATCCAAAGGAAAAAAAGAAGAAGATGGAAGGATTTATAACGAAATATTTAGAGACCATATACCCTTAGCTGAATTAAAAGCCTTTGGCTTCTGGGATAGACTAAAAAATAAGACCCAATCATTAGGTGGATGTGAATACATCATAAAGTTGTAGATTATAAAATCATTGTTTTTATATGGTGGAATGATACTATGAATAGTGATTTTAAAGTTCCATTCTATCATTTAACTCCATTAATAGGTATTATTAGCTGTGTTGGTTTGGTATTTGTATAAATCCTAAAGCAGTTATCTATGGTGGCTCTTGGATCCTAATAGGTATAGTTTATTTATTAAACAAATGGCGTATTGAAAGAAAACAGATGATTGATACATAATTATGGGATAATAAAAATTGGTGATAAAATGAAAGGATTATTAAAGAGACTATCAAATGCCCCGGGTGTATCTGGTTTCGAAGAGAAAGTTAGGGAACTAATTTTTAATGAACTGGATGGATATGTAGACCAAATTAAAATTGATGAAATGGGAAATCTAATTGCAATTAAGAATGGTATTCCCGATGGTAAAAGAATCATGTTAGCAGCTCATATGGATGAAATAGGACTTATGGTAAGATATATAGATAAGAATGGTTTTATTAAATTTTCAAAGATTGGAAATTTGAACGATCAGATGTTACTCAATCAAGATATATCAATCCAAACATCTAATGGGAAAATAAACGGTGTTATTGGTTCTAAACCTCCACATAAAATGAAAAAAAGTGAAAAAAATAATGTTGTTGAGTATGATAGGATGTTTATAGATATAGGTGCATCCAGCAGGGAAGAAGCCGAGAAGATGGTTGGGGTTGGAGATCCTATAGTTATTAATCAGAATTTTCAGGATTTCGGATATCATTTGGTTAAAGGAAAAGCTTTGGATAATCGAGTGGGATGTGCAATACTTGTGGAGGTGTTAAAAAAAGTTGATAGCAGTGCTACAATTTATGGTGTTGCTACGGTGCAGGAGGAAGTTGGACTTAAAGGGGCCAAGACATCAACTTTTAGCATTAATCCAGATATGGCACTGGCATTAGATGTGACTATAGCTGGTGATCATCCTGGAATAAAAAGAGAAGATGCGCCATCAGAGTTAGGCAAAGGTCCGAGTATTGTATTAGCTGATGAAAGTGGAGATGGTATCATAACACACCCAATGGTAAAAAAATTGTTAATTTCAGAAGCTGAAAAGGAAAATATTCCTTATCAACTAGAAGTTAGGGAAGGTGGCACTACTGATGGTACAGCAATACAACTTACGCGCCAAGGAATTCCTACAGGTGTAATATCGCCCCCATCAAGGTATATACATACTCCAGTAAGTGTTGTTAATATGGAGGATATTGATTATACAGTTAAACTCATATTAGCAGTTTTAAATGATGTTAAATAATTTGAGGTGATTAAATGACTAAATTTGAAGAACTAAATCAGATATATACGAAAGCAGAGAAAGATTTCAAAGATTACAGATGGAAATGTTTAGAAATGGCTGTTAAGTTGGGTATGGGGCTTGCAGATTATCTTGAATGTGATTATGATGAGATACAATACTATCGGCCGCCGGATAAGGAAGGAGAAGCCATTGAAGCACATCCTCGTGATGCTCTCCTAATAGATACCGACACTGCATGGCACTATGGCATGGGGGTAAATCTATATGTGGAAAATGATAAAGATAATCCTGCAATGACATATATATTTGATTTAGCACTGAAAAAAGATAATGGAAACTTTGACATTCGATTAGTGAAAGAAAAAAAGGAATTTAGTATAGATCCCAATAAACCTGAAGATTTTAATCCTTTTTATGAATTTATTTATAACATAATCAAAAACAGATTCGAACAAGAACTTACAAAATTTTTAAAACATAAATCATTTGAACACTTCCCTGAATACGGATAATTATTAAATCAAAAAATATGGAGAAAAGATATTGAAGAATCAAAATGATTTGGATAAAGATTTAAAAAATAATTTAATAGATTTAAATAAAATAAAAGGGGAAAAGTTAGTTAATTTGAAAGGAATAATAAACCCCTAAAACAATTTATAATATCATTTAAATCTTTAAAGTCTGAAAATATGCAATTTCACGATGTATATATAAAAGCCCAAAGCATAGGCTTTGTAAAGCAAAATAGTAAACTTGATATGTATTTACAAATGTAAAAGTTGAAGACATTATCGTAAAAATGCTTGTTGAATACGAGGATTGGCACAGAAAACTTAGAGTATACCTGAAACTTAACTGGACCAGAGTACAATTTAACATTAACTTTTGAGGAAGGGTATTCAATAGAAATATTGAATTATCAGTAGTTATCTTTCGAGATGAGAAAAATCAAAAAATATATCATTTCGGGGCTGTTAAATTACTTATTTGCTTTCTAAGTTAATTAATAAGTTACCATTTTGATATTCCTGGAACTCTGGAATTTTATTTTTAAGTTCTATCCATAAAAATGAAATATTATATTAATAATATTATTTTTATATGTAATAATATACTACAGTCTTACAGCCTATTACATATTAGAACAGCATAACAATTAAATTTTGCTGATCTTCATTTGAAAAAATTTGTAAAAAAATTCTATTTTCCTGAATTATTAAGGAAAAACTTTTAGCTCATAAAACAAAATGACTTTTATGGATCTAAGTGGTAATAATCGGATATTGTTCTTACTTTTTGTTGGTGTTTTCATGGGTTCCCTGGATATTGGTATTGTGGGACCAGCACTTCCTTCTATTCAAACATATTTTGTAGTAAATGAACGAGTATTATCATGGGTTTTCACTATATACATCCTATTTTTTATGATTGGAACACCTTTAATGGCTAAACTTTCTGATATATATGGCCGTAAATCAATTTACATTCTTGACATCCTACTTTTTGCATTGGGCTCTTTAATAACAATTACATCATTTTCATTTGAAATGCTCCTGTTAGGAAGGGCTGTTCAAGGTATTGGAGCAGGTGGTATATTTCCAGTTGCCAATGCATTTATTGGAGATATTTTTTCACCTGATAAAAGGGGTGGCGCACTGGGAATTTTGAGTTCTGTTTGGGGCTTATCAAGTGTTTTAGGACCGGTTTTAGGAGGTTTACTTCTAAATTATAGTTGGCAACTCCTCTTTATCATTAACTTACCCATAGCTGCTGCTGTTTTGATTGGAAGTTTTTATATACTCCCTAAATCTGAAAAAAATCGTAAGATTATATTTGATTGGTATGGAATAATTATTTTAGGAATTATGGTAATTTCTTTGGCCTATGGTTTAAACCAGATAGACACCAACAACTTTTTAGTAAGCATTTCATCACTTGCTGTCTGGCCATTTTTGGTTCTCAGCTTTTTACTGCTTCCAATTTTATGGAGAGTTGAACAGATTGCTACTGATCCATTGATTCAAGTTAAACTGTTCAAGAATCGTGAGGTTAAACTTATCAGCAGCATATCTGTTGGAACAGGATTGGTACAAGCTTCCACAGTATTTGTACCTGCATTTGTAATTGTTGCATTATCCTTCAGCACAGCTAACGCCAGTCTTATGCTGATGCCCATAGTAGTAACCATGGCATTGGGTGCACCTATTATTGGGAAGCTTCTCGATAAATTTGGTTCTAGGAATATAATGGTTACAGGAGCATTTAGTATTGTTATAGGACTATTTATATTGGGAATGTTTCCTAAATCATTTTATCTGTTTATATTAGCCGGTGTTCTCATAGGTGTGGGTATGAGTACAGCAATAGGATCTCCCCCACGTTACATCATGTTGATTGAGAGTCCTCCAAAAGAAAGAGCATCGGGCCAAGCCCTTATAAACATCATTACCAGCGTAGGACAGCTCATGGGTGGGGCTTTGATAGGTGCTGTAATAGGGTCATATGCGGGTAAAATTGGAGGTTATCAGCTTGCATATATATCAATTGGATTTGTAGCAATAGCCATGACAATTTTGGCAATGGGATTAAAAAGTAAGAAAGATCAGCTTAAAACCATGAAACAGTCTTTCAAACAGTATTGACTGGACAAGGATCATTTACAAATATAATTTAAAAAAATATAATTTATTATTTCATAAATCATTTTTTCGCAGCTTTCCAACCTTTAAATCCGTTTTTAATACTATATATTTTGATAAAACCTAAATTTTTTAATATTTCCTTAACCTTATCACTTCTACGACCGGATTTACAGTAGATGACATATATTTTATCTTTATCCAATTTTTCAACCATTTCATTGAAATCAGGATCAGTGAAATCTAAATTCTCAGCACCTTCTATATGTTCCTTAGAAAATTCCCATGGAGTTCTGACGTCTAAGATTATCAAGTCTTGATTATCAACATGTTTTTTAATTAAATCTGATGCTTCTAATGGAGTTAAACTTTTAAATGTTTGTATCTTTTTATTTTCAGACATTTTTTACACATCATTTATTAATAATGTNNGGTAATGTTATGCTTTCGAAAATACCAATCGATATAATAAAAATAAGAAAGGATGATCTAGATAGGGAAATACTTCGTGCTGCAATAATAGGAGAACTCGATGCAATAAATCTCTATGAAGAATCAGCTAACATGACAAGCAACGAAGATATTCGAGCAGTTCTTATGGATATTGCTGGCGAAGAAAAAACACATGTAGGCGAACTTCAAACAATGCTACTTAGAATGGATAGTGAACAGGAAATTGAGTTAGGTAAGGGTAAAAAAGAAGTTGAAGAATTAACCGGCAAAAAATAAATTCCTATAGGATCAAAAGATCTATTTAAATCATAATATTAAAATTAATTTACTTTTTTTTATTTCTACAAAGATTATGTATCATATATTGTTTGTGTACAATTTCATGTTGGTATAGAAAAAAAATTTAAATTAAATATTATTTCATTTTTGCAAGTGCTTCTGAATCTAATTTTTTAATATCACCACTTACAGAATATTGATAAAGAGTTACAAAGGATGGTGTTGAATTTTTACTTTTTTGAGGTATTATAACAACAAATGTCCTTGTATATTTATTTTTATCAATCCATGTTCCTGAATTTACATAGACGTTTTTTTCTTGTTTTTCATTAAAGGACGATATGACTCGAGCCTCATGAGAATGTCCGAAAATAACTATTCTTTTTTGAAAACCAGGATTATTAAAGAATTGGATACCTGATTGATCATCAAGATGGCTTGCAAAAGTTCCCTTAGTAATGGCATCTTCGATGGGAATTTTAATAGGAACTAAATTTTGATTTTGTCTTTCATTCCATATTTCAATACTTCCTTTAAATAAATTCAGATCAATATAATTATTCTCTGGATTTTGATAAGGTAAAATATCATTAATCGAATAAAAATCTGTGAATCCATCTATACCCGTGTTTATGACTTTCTCATCAAGTCCTTCATCTATAGGGAAATCTGTTATAAGACCTTTCCAAACATTCCAGTATAGGAAATAAAGATATTGATCCAGTCCAAGTTCATTTTTCTTAACTAAGGGTAAGTCATAATCTCTTTCAGGGCGACCCTGTATAACTGAACTGGTTGCCATTCTTGTAAAGAAGTATCCTGCTGGTAGTATGGAATCAGTTTGGGTTATAGATCGGTTTGAATAATCTGGGGCGCAATAAAAATTATATCTATGTCCATGTTCAATGATTATCTCAGGATGATCTAAAGGAGTATATGTCCCCAAACCTTTAACGTCACGAGCTTCAGAAACACCGGGCATAATACTTTGAATATCTTCTGATGTTATCAGTAAATCATGATTTCCAGGTACATATGTCACTTTTACTTTTCCATCATTTATTATGTTGTTAAAAGCATCTATTACCGATTTATTGTTATAAGCTACGGATTTTACGAAGTCTAACTGTGTTTTTCCATTAAAAGTATCTAAATTCATTGGAACGAACCATTCATCAATCAAATCACCTGCTATAACCAATTCTCTTACATTTGGTGAAATTCGTATATGATTTAAGAAGTCTATTAAAGAATCTCGGTTCTTATTAATTTCAGCATAGATATCGTTTGCTCCTAAATGCATATCACTAATACATACTATCATGGTTCTTTTATTATTCAAATCTAAAATACCCTCTGAATCAAGATTAAATGAATAATCTAGAGCAAAATAATTGGTAAAATCATCTTTTAAAGATGCTTCGCTTATAGATTTTAGTTTATTGTTTATGGAAAGTTTATATTCTTCTCCTTCCACTAACTCTGAATTATCAGATTTACTAATATAAAGATTTGACAATGAACTCCCATCAAAATCTATTTTAACATTAATTTCAACTTCTTTACAATCAGATTCAACTTTGTAAAGTTTTATTCCGTCTGATAATGTACTTATATTTATATCTTCATTGAATACTATATTTATACGTCCTGTAGGATCAATAACAGAGGGATCTTCTATTTTATCTGAAGAAATGTCAGTTTGCACATTTAATACTGATTTGAATATTTTTTTAGAACCCATAGGATGAACCTCCTTAGCACAGGTTAATTTTGGATGAATATTTTCTTCAAGTTTATTTAAAATATTCAGATTTAGTGAATATTTAAATCATTTTTTATAAACAAATAATAACTTCTCAAACTCGCATTTATACATTTCCAAATTAGCCCAATATTTTTTTATAGAATTCAATTCAGTTATTATTAGGAAGGGGGTCCTGTCCATCTATTATAAAAACATTAACTATGATGATGAAAGCGACAACATAATAAATTTCAGTATAAAACGACATATTATTGATGAAATCAAATCTTTATCGAGAACCTCTAAGGAAATGAACAATTGAAAAGTATCTTTAGAAAAAATATCAGTCTTGTTTATATTTGATCAAGAGGTTAGAATGAACGTAAAGATGTAATAATAGAAAATGAATTAAATGTGGGCTGGTTCACTTTAATAATTGTTATTCTGGCACTTTTCACCATATCCATTGACCTCACATTTTTAAACGTAGAATAACCACCCTAGTCCATGATCTGCACAACACCATTTTCACCTTTCAGAATATTATTGTTACCTATGCACTGGTACTTGCAAGTTTAACTTTGTTAAGCGGAGAACTGGAAAATGTTCTAGGCAGAAAGAGAACATTCCTAATAGGTGCAAGAATCTATGGTATCGGTACTCTAATTGCAGCATTAAGCATAAACAGTACCATGCTACTTTTGGGATGGTCCGTACTTGAAGGAATTGGCGGTGCTTTAATGTGGGTTGCTGCAACCTCCATTGTTATAGGTAGTTATACAGGTAAAAGAAGAGCCACAGCACTAGGCTTAGTTGCATCTATAACATCAGGCGCAACACTGGTGGGACCAATTATTGGTGGGTTTTTAAGCACTTACTACACATGGAGGTACGCATTTGGATTAGAATTTCTGATAATACTAGTTATACTGGTATTCTCCAGGGTAATTCCATCATTTCCTTAAAACCATGAACTGGTCAGAAGTTAACATACTAGGGGCAGTTATCTCGGGCCTGGGAATATTTCTATTAGTTTACGGATTAATACTACTCAACAATCCCTACACAATCTACATTTCCATTTATATTATTATAATTGGAGTTATTCTATTAATAGTATTCTACTTCAACCAGAGAAGTAGAATAAAAGAAATGAACATCCCCTAGTTGATATTAGACTTTTTGAAAATAGATCTTTTGATCTGGTAACACCAACAGATTTTTATTGGGATTAATAACTGGCGGAGTTCGTTTTATTATTCCAGTATTTGTACAAACAGTATTAGGATTCACAGCAATAATAACGGGATATTTATTGGTGGCAATGGTTTTACCAATGTTTATAATTACTTTCACAACGGGCCGAGTTTCGGAGAGATTTCAGCCACGATACATCATAAGTACAGGATTCTTAATTGCACTTCTTGGAAGTGTCTACTTAATCAATGTATTCGGTTTGCACACCAGTTTTGAGCAGATAGCATTTGGATTGGCATTGATCAGATTAGGAGGAGGAATAATCTTGACTCACCTTTCTAACCTAGCATTTTCCAAGGTCAGCCGCGATAAACAACCCGATGCATCTGCCATTTGGAATACCAACAGCAATCTTAACAGTTCCATGGGAACGGCTATACTGGGAATTATATTGTTAATGGGTACCTTCAATGCCATGTTGTTGGAAAAATTAGTGGGTGGTATTATAAATGATTTCTATGTAATTGCTATTTTACTAGTTCTGGGTATAATCACATCACAATTTATCCTACCCAACAAAAAAATTTCTAATCATATTAAAAATCGTGTACCAGAGATGGAATAAATTTATTATGAATATTATATCGAAGTTAGGGAAAAAAGGGGATAGTGATATGAATTTTTTTGATTTAACCTGGAATTTTAAATAATATAGATTTTAAAGTCAAAATATTTATTAATATTTCTTCCTTATCAGTTTTAGTTCTTTAACTAACATTTTTATTATCTAATTTATTAAATAATAATATCTTCATCTAAATATTTTAACAATACTTCTACAGGTTGATTAAACCAATCATTAAGTTCTGTTAATTGTTGTGGTTTTAAATCATAATGATTAGTTAAAAACTTGTCATGTAAAGGAATCAAATCTCGTATTGTTTTTTTACTATTTTTAAAAGTAGGATCTTCTAATTGTAACATAATAAATTCAATGTTTAGATCTTGAGGTAAGGGTTTTTTTAATAAATTTATAAATTCGATTCTTAACCCCTTTGGTGTTTTTCTTACTTCAATATTAATCATAGTATTTCACAACCTTATTGGATTCTTATATCTATTTTATTATGATCGTATCTTTATCAATTAAATTTTCTTATTGAAAATATCAATTATTTCTCAAGTTCGTTATAGTATAGTTTAGCGAAGTCTATATATTACTAATCAAGATTTATGTAATATAATTTTTTAATTAATTTTAAAAATTAATAATATGTTTAATTAAATTTCTTTTTAGAACAATTGAAAATAATACTGCTCATGTTGTTTCAAAGATTATAATCATCCGAGTTGGTGCTTCAATATGGGCTGATTCCAAAAATGTGAGAAATCACCATATATGGGTCGTGTAATATACATGTAACTATCTATTTATTGGTCTAACAATGATTTTTCAAATCCATCGAATTTAAACCACTTCATTTCCAGTTCATGTCTAATGAATTATATAAAAATGGGAAATTTTGATAAATTTTTTTAAAAAATTTATTCGAGTGTGAAATTTATACATGTCGAATGATGATAAGTATTTTTCAAAATAATTATGATTTAATTTTTATGATCTTTTCAATAATTAATATTAATAAAATACATTGAATTTTTTTTATCGTAAGCAATAAAATAAGAATTAATATTTTAGAAATTTTAATTATAATCTAAAAATAAATAACAAAATTTTAGAACAGGGTTTTTGATATTATTCAGGACTTACCTTCATAGCTTTTTGGATACTTGTTGCCAATAATTTACTATTTATTTCACCCTTAACCAAATAATCTTGAGCACCTCTTCCAACTGCACCAACAGCAAATATATCCTCTTTAAGGCCTGTAAGTATAATTATGGGTAAATCAGGTGCATTATATTTCATAATATTAAATGTATCCATTCCTTCGCTATCGGGTAAACACAGATCTAAAAGTATGAGATCAAAATGATCTTTAATTAAAATTTTTATACCTTCATCTAGGCGCGTGGTTTGGAATATATCATAATGAGTATTATCTGTATCATTCAGCATTTCTCGTATATTTCTAGCATCTCCAGGATTATCTTCAACCAATAAAATTTTAATGGCTTTTTTCATTTTCATCCCCAAGTAATCCTCTCTTTTATTATTTATTTTACTTATAAGTAATATATTTTTCTATGAAAATTATTAAGTCCTACATTTTGGCTCTAAAAACAATTCATTTTTTATAGGAAACTTATTTTACAATTTTCTTAAATTTTTATATAATATTTCATCATTAAGTATTCTGTAATCATGTTCCTTTTCCATATGGATTTTATATTACCTCAAAGTTAAATTTAATTTATTATAGCAATTACATTACTAGATATAGGATCCATATTGAGTTAATTATTTTTATCGGTAGAATCACAAGGTAATTATCAGTTTTTTTACATTATTATTCAAACAATACTCTTAAAATTTACATAAAAATATTAGAAAAAAAATTAAAATATATTATTTGTGAGAAGTAAAGGAGGAATTATATCATGGATGAAGATGAACATAAACTACTTGAATCTGCAGAGAAGGGAGTGACAGAAAATTATTTGGTTGCAAGAAATTTTTTAAAAAAATATTTTCGGACCATTTATGAAAATGAAGGTATGGAATGGACAGAGGAAAATGATAAAGAAATCGAATTTATAGTCGAAGCAATTAAAAATAGAGCAGTATTTCAGTCTATAAAAACTGTAAGAGATACTATGAGAAGTGGAAAGCTTAGATAACGAAAAAAAGTTCATTATAACTGTGAATTATAGTTGATATGTGAAAATCAGACATATATAATGCAATATTTACCTTTTAAAATTAGAAATGGAGAAAATAATCTCCATATTTAATATTCTGTTCTTTCAATCTCTTCAAGATAAAAAACTGCTGGTCTACCCACAACACCTGCTTTTTGCATTGTATTTGCTAAATCTTCAGATTGAGCAAAGTTTTTAGCCTTTTCTAGATTTTCCCATTCTGTCATGACCACAAGATGGTTAGGGTCGTTAGTATTACGGAATACAGAGGCACCTTTAGAACCTTTAGCTTTTCTCGTAGCACTATCTTCATCGTATAATGGTTTCCATTTTGAATAATCTTCGACTCTATGTATAACCAAAACAAATGTCAAACTATCATCTCCTACAATTTTTCCAGAAATACAGACATATCTAGTCTATATTTTGTAATCACAAGCAGATGTAATTTTTGAAAATAAGAGTAATATTAATTTGAAAATATGAAATAATTCATTTCATTATTGTTTGTTTTTCTTCACATTTTCTTATCCATAACAATTCTTTAAGTAAAAGGTCACCGTATCCCTTAGGATTGCAGGTTATCTCGGAAATACGCTCATTATCAATATGTTCAATAAGTACTTCCCATTCTCCGAGGTTACTGTAGATATCCTTTTTGATATGATAAACATTTGATTTAAAAGATTCAAGGATTGTGTCTATATCATCACCTATGTTCAACATTATTATATGTTCATCTATTACCGAAGGTAATGATTCTACCAATTTAATTTGAGTAATCAAATATGCTTCGTATGGATTTTTATAGCTAACATCTTTAAGGTCTTTTAATCCCCTTTTCGGATCATTTGTCGTTTTATTTCCATCAAGGGAGTTGTTGTTGTAATAATTTATAAGTTCATCAATAAAATTTTCAGGGCTGTTTTCTAGGTATTTCTTGTATTTCAACATTTTTTCAATGATTTGAACTCTTTCTTGGCTCTCGTTGATATTGAATACCTCCTACACAAGTATACTGCTTATTGTAGTGAAAATTATTTCCAATTTTTATTGGAGTTTCACACCATCTATAACTGGTAGCTCTCTTAGCCATCTTATATCACTTTTATAAAGCATTCTGATGTCTGTTATTCCTAATTTTAACATAGCAAGTCTTTCAATTCCAAGTCCAAATGCAAGTACAGGTGTTTCAACTCCCAAAGGCTCTAAAACTTCTGGTCTGAACATACCAGAACCACCGAGTTCAATCCAGCTTTCCTTCTCCGGCAAATATATCTCGCATTCAGTAGATAAGTAGGTGTAAGGGAAGTATGCAGGTCTGAATCTCACCTTAAATCCTAACTTGTGATAAAATTCTTCAATAATTCCTAAAAGATTTTTATAATTAATATCCTCAGCAGCAACAATTCCCTCTACTTGATGGAACTCTGGCAAGTGTTTGTAGGTTATTGTTTCCCTCCTGAAAACCCTTCCAACACTAAACATCTTAAGTGGTGGTTTTTTGTCAGATAAAAACCTGGCAGAAACACAAGTTGTATGTGTTCTTAAAACAGATTGTTTCGCTACTTCACGATCCCATGGATATTGCCATCCTTCAGAACCGGTTAAACCCCCGTCTTCATGAACATCAGAAACCCTTTTAACAAGATCATCAGAAGGTAATTTTGAATACTGAGGATTTTTAATATAAAATGTGTCCTGCATTTCACGTGCTGCATGATCTTGTGGTTGAAAAAGACAATCAAAGTTCCAGAAAGCAGATTCTAAAATATTACCACTAGATTCAGTGAAACCCATGTTTAAGAAAACATCTCTTATCTCCTCTATAATTCTGGTTAAAGGATGTATCTTTCCAGGAAATGTTTCAGGGTGCTCTGCGTTAATATCATAACTCCTGAACTTCAATGATTTCCATTTTCCTGTTTTCAGATGCTCATGAGTGAGCTGGGTAGCAGTATAGGTCAAGTCAATTCCTAAATTCAATATCTTTTTACCTTGATCAGTAACTTTTAATAGATATTTAACATCCTTTTTTATTTTAATTATTCCTTTTCTCTGTTTTAACAAGTTAAAACCATTTTTTATTATTTTGGAAGGTTCGAAGAATAAAATTTGTTGCATTTCAAGCAATTTTTTAAGGAATTGTTCATCCTGGGACTCTGAGTTTAGAGCTTTTCTACCTTCGTCAGTAATTTCTACAATTCCATGATTGATCATTGCCCATTTCTTTTTTAAAAGCCATCCAATTGCGATTTTTACTTCAGAAGCATCTAACCCAGTTTCTTGGCCTAAATCCTTCATTGGAATTGAATTTTTCAAGCCTAAAGATTTTAATATGATCCTTTCAGGTAATCCCTGCTCAGCATATTGTTTACCATCATCTGTTAAGCTCACAATATCTTTTACATCCTTTTGAACCTCTATCAATCCTCTGGATTCAAGTATTCCTGCAGCACTCATCACGGATTTTATATCCATTTTTTGGGATTCAACTATTTCTTCAGGTGTCGCTTCATATCCTGCTGTTTCCAAGCCCTTCAGAACCTTTTTTTCATAAATGTGTAATTCATCTATAACCTTCTGTAATTCAGTATCGTTCATATTATCAACCAAATAATTAAGTGTGATTATTTTATCAATTAATTTGTCCAAATATTTTAATATCTATCCATATATTCGTCGAGAAGGGCAACCATTACAGAAGATGCAGTTAGATCAGCTGTTGTGCCAGGATTTAAATTTTTTTTAACAAGATCTTTATCAAATTCATTTATCATATCTGTACCTTTATCAGTTAAGATCCCGCCTTCAGCGATTATTAAACGAGCATCATCTGAAACTTTTTGAGCTGTTTCCACATTGAACTTCCTTGCTATTAGGGTGTCGGAATAAATCGAGAGAATGGTTAAAAATGTCTGTACTGTGGCATTGTTTATGTTGTTGTTGGTTTGTTTAACACCATTAAATGTAGGATAACCGATTTCAAACGTTATGGGCATGGTTCTTGTAAGTTCAAATGCAAGCATATCCCACTGAGCAGATAGATCAAGAACATCGTACATATTGATTCCTTTATCAATAAGCTGTTTTTTAGAGTCGTCACTTCCAACATCTAACTCATCTTTCTCTCCCATCCCACCAGCATCCGCAATATTGATTGCATCATAAAGGTTAGCTGCATCATATGGAGTTGTGTCCCTCATTATTTGGTCCACATTATCCTGAAGTTCATCAATATCGCTGCTCATTCCTGCAGCGGCAGACAGGGGGGTTAAAAGCATTATAATGCCTAAATTGGTATTGTTGGCCACCCATTTATTAGTTTCAATAACAGCTTCCTTTATTAATTTTCCTATTTCAATCTTATCCAATGATTCCGGGCCAAATTTAAGCCCTCTCTTAGCAGCTTTTTTCATGGTGTCTCCTATTACAACACCACTTATTAAGAAGTCTTCAAAGACCATATCAGGGAAGTCTCTAGTTCTATGAACATTTCCTGGTTTTGGATGTCCACTTACTTCTAATACAGATGCTATTTGAGCTGTTTTTGTAATGAAATCAGGATCCAATTCAATTTCTCCTTCTTATTTTATTTAAAAATTTTATTGTAATTTAAATAAATCTAATAATTTTTCAGCAGAATTATTATCAATGTTAAATGCATCCTTCTAAAAATTCAGGTGCAAAATGTGTAATTATAAGGTCTGCACCAGCCCTTTTTATAGACAACAATGATTCATAAATAGAATCAGATGTAAGATAACCAGCATCGATACCTGCTCTTAGCATTGAATACTCTCCACTCACTTGATATGCAGCTGTTGGCATTTTAAATTCATCTTTAACTAATTTTATAATGTCAAGGCAAGGCATTGCGGGTTTAACCATTACAATATCTGCACCTTCTTCAATATCCATTTTAGTTTCTCTAATGGCTTCTTGTGAATTTGAAGTACTCATCTGATAGGTTTTTCTATCACCAAAGCAAGGNNAATAGCCATTCAAATCAAGGGTCTTTCTTATAGATGCAACCCTACCGTCCATCATATCTGAAGGTGCAACAATATCAGCACCTGCTTCTGCATGGCTTAATGCTATTTTGGAAAGGTAATTGAGAGTTTCATCATTTAAAATTTCAACTTCTCGTATTATTCCACAGTGCCCATGAGATGTGTATTGACACATGCAAACATCTGTAATAATAACTAGATCAGTTTCTTCTTTGAATTTGCGAACAGCCTGCTGAACTATTCCATCCTTATTGTAGGCCATCGAACCTTTTTCATCCTTAATAAGTGGCATTCCGAACAGTATTACAGAGGATAATCCTATTTCTTCTAGTTTCGACCCTTCCTCAACTGCATCATTCAACGAATATCTGTACTGCCCAGGCATTGTATCAATATGTTCTTTTTGACCATCAACAAGGCCTTCTTTTATGAACAAAGGGTATATAAAGTCCTCTGGATTTAGTTTTGTTTCTGTTAGTATGGTTCGAATATTCTGATTTTTCCGTAATCTCCTCATTCTTGTAACTGGGAATTCCATTTTATCACGTTTTTTAACTTTGATGATCACTTGTAAGATTATATGAAACTAGAAGTATAAATAATAATGAATTGTTAGAAACCATGTTTTAGAAGGGTAAAATTAAAAGTACTAATAAATATCAGATCGAAATGATTGGTGAAATAATATAAATGTTATTTTCATTCCGATTCAATATCTACTAACTTTTCAACCCGTTTAATAGAACGCTCAACAGAATCTTGTTCCATTAATATTGTTATGGCCTGATTTTCACAGATTTCAGCACATCTTCCGCAGATACGACAAGATTCACTCATATTTCTGCTTTTCCATCCTTTAACTTTAGNNCCAGTACATAGTTCGAGATCAAAATGGATCTCCACACCTACCATCGGTGTTAAACCATTACTAATACTTTCTGGAAGTTGTGGGTTCATTTTCCATAGATAACAACATGGACAGCAGTTACAGATGGATAAAAACTCGTCTTTTGGTCCTGTGTTTAACCAGATACTGTCTATTTTGTTTCGGCCAATGATATGCACCAATCCGGCATCTTGACATTTATCAACATGTTCAAGACCTCATCAATATTTACAACCCTGCCTAATTTCTTTGATATCCTTTTTGCACCCTTACCAATAAATAAACATCCTAAATTGTGGGAATAATATTTGCAATCAGATGATACTCTGCATATGCAGAAGTCCATTATGAAATGATGGCTTGATCATTTCCTTTAAAACTTCACTTGGGAGCACAACATCCTCAGAAACAGGAATATCCCTGTTAATTTCTATATTTTCGGTCCTTAAATTGCTGATAGTATTCCTTGGGAGTACTTGGATATCATCACCTTCAAAGAGTAATTTGTTCACAACTTTTGAAATTAGTGGTAATTTCCTGCACGTTTTTGCCATAAAAAATCGTGACTTGAAAGATAATTTAATAAATTTAATACTGATGTCTGAAAATGTAATGTAAGACATTTTGTATTCTCCACTACTTATTTTATTAATTGGATTGTTGTTTATGATTCATCCATCAATTGGTATAATACGGTGATATAACACCTAAATGAGCGGATCATTTATTCCATAAGGTTTTTTACTGTAATAACTCTTGCCGTGCTCTACAATAAGGGCGTGATATTCATTGTAAACAACCATGTCCGGGGATAGATGTGATTCGAAGAGATTTTTAATATTATTATAATTGTCTTTATAGTCAATTAAATCTTGATGTATGAAAATCCTTCTGGTATAGGCATCAACTACAAATTCTGGCTGTTTATATGCGTATAGTAGGATCGAATCAGCTGTTNNCTACACCTTTAACCCTCAGAATTTCTTTCCTAGCTGGAATTTCACCTTCTAATGAAATATAAAATTTAGTAACTTCTCTTATATATTCTGCCTTCTGATTAAGAAATCCAGCACATCTTATGGCTTCTTTAAGAATATCTTCATTCAAATTTAACAAATTTTCAGGGTCAATAACATTTAAGTCTTTAAGATTTAATAAGGCTTTTTCTGCAGATGTCCAGGAAGTGTTCTGTGTTAAAATTGTACCTAGAATAATTTCATAAATATCCCCCCTTGTTTCAGGTAGGTTATAATTTAATGGATGATAACCCATTTTAGCACCTGTTTTAGTTGGATTTGAACCTCCATATCCTATTAATGGCCACCATCCCTGTGGACCGTATAGATGGTATAACTTGTTATAAATCAACCTGATATCTTTTCCCACTTTAGTTGTCATAATAATAAATAAAACACCTCCAAAACCTTCCATTATAAGAATAAAAATAAAAAATCAATATAGGGATATGATATACGAAAAAACAAGGTGAACTTAAATATTTAAGTAACCTATAACCAAATTTTTTCAGGATCCTTCATTTACTATAAAGACTTATGCAAACTAATAAAGCAAACATTTCATTAATTTTAAGTGTCCTTTTCTATTTCAACATCTACTTCTAACCAAGGATCTGACTCTGTATCGATTGTTACCCAGACAGTCTCATCAGATTCTTTGCTCATCAATTATTCTTATCAATTTCGAGGCCTTCTGCTAATTTAACATTATATATCCTACCTCTTTGTGATTTAACTATTAAATTATCTTCAAAACCAATTCCAATAACTTTTTGTTTCAATTGTGTTTTTGCAACCATTATTTCACTATTTTTCAATAAAAAATTTCTCATTGAACTATCTTTTTCTAACCATTTTAAATTAGGCATATGTTGATGTAATGGACTATTTTTTTATAAGAATTTCAACTTCAGTTACATTTAGTTTTGATTATTTAGTTAGCATAAGTTGGATCATAAATGGATAAAACAGACTACGATTATTCATTATAGTGAGTGAAATACTACACAGCAACAAAAGGAAATAGATTAATCCTCTTTTATTATTTTTCTTTAGTATTCTGTTTTTTCGATCTTTTCTAGATAGTAAAGTTCGGGTAGGCCTATTACACCTGCTTTTTTCATCGCAATTTTAAGGTCTTCTGCCAAAGCAAAATTTTTAGCACTATCCATATCTTCCCATTCCGTAATAATCATTAATTGTTTGGGATCGTTTGAATTACGATAGATAACAGCACCTTTAGAACCTTTGGCCTTTCTTACATTACCATGTTCATCAAATACTTTTTTCCATTTGTCATAGTCTTCAATTTTTTGTATGGCCAATATATATGTCATTTTTCCACCACCAAATAATTTTTTTGTCTACTTAGTTTCTATAACTATGCAATATCCATCTGTAGGGCCGATGTTTTCTGTTTGATGTGGGCCTGCTTTTATCCACAAAACTTGTCCAGTTTTAAGATCAAATTTATCACTTTTCCCATTTGGAAAGTTTAATTTAAATTTCGCATCTTTAACTACATAAACTACATGGTCATTTGGATGGTTGTGCATTGGTGACTTTTCTCCTGGTTTCAATCTTATCTCCATAACCCTAACCTTTTCATTTTCCAAAAGTAACTTATAACCACTTTTTGCCACTTCTAACACATCTGGAATGTCTGTCATTAATATCACTCCCTTTGTTTGTCTACTTTTAATATATTATGATCATCCATCTACTTAGATTTTAAGCCCAAAAAAAATTAGAAAATTAGAAAATACAGAATTTAATTAAGACCTTATTTATCAGAATTAAACAAATAATTGCACTATAATCATTCAATCGTCTAAAAAATAATATAACTATCTCAAAAAAAATATTTCATTTAAAATCGGGCACAAACATTATTAAACTCGAACATTTTCCATGTCTAAAAATATTATGCCAACATTCTTTAGAATAAAGTAATGTTAAAAGATATAAAATATTAAGGATTAAGTCCAAATAATAGTATAGAATTAATTACTGATATCTATATGTACTTTCTTTCAGTTATTTCAATCAATGTTATCAATTTCAAGATAACATTATATTTGTAAACATTTAAGGGATCTAAGACTCTGTACAAAAATATAAAAATAAATTATCTTCAAAATATGTATTATTTTGATATTTATCATAATAAATAGGATGTGATGATTATATAATAATAGTTGATATTGATGTAACTGCATATTAACGGTAATTAAACAGGAATATAAGATTAGATAAAATTTTTAGGAAGAAAAAATTATGTCAGGAAATAAGATTGGTAAAATGTTCAATGTTACAACTTTCGGTTCTAGCCACGGCATAGCACTTGGAGCAGTTGTCGACGGATGCCCTGCAGGTCTGGAGATTTCGAATACTGATATACAGTCAGAACTGAATAATAGGAGACCTGGTACCAGCCAAATCACAACTTCAAGAAAAGAAAAAGACGAAGTTAAGATATTATCAGGTCTTTTTAGAGGTAAAACCGATGGAACCCCAATTGTTGCAGTAGTATTCAACAGAGAAATGGATTCATCAGCATATGAAAATCTTAGAAATAATCCAAGACCGGGTCATGGGGATTACACATGGCAGGCACGTTACGGTAACTATGATTACAGGGGTGGTGGACGTGGAAGTGGCAGAACTACCATTGGTCAGGTTATTGGTGGTGCTGTTGCAAAGAAAGTCTTGGATACCCTGGACATTAAAGTTATATCTCATGTTACCCAGGTAGGGATCGTGAGAGCCAATAAAATGGAACCTGATGAAATAGAATTAAATGTTAAAATGAATTCTGTTAGATGCGCAGATCCAGAGGCTGCACCTCGTATGGAAGCTCTTATCCTTCATGTGAAAGAACAAGGAGAGTCTGTTGGGGGAGTTGTTGAAACGATTGTTTTAAATGCACCAGCAGGACTTGGTGAGCCTGTATTTGAAAAACTTGACGCTGATATAGCAGGAGTGCTTATGGGAATAGGATCTGTTAAGGGTGTTGAAATAGGTTTAGGATTTAAAGCTGCTGAGATTAAAGGTTCCCAGATGAACGATGAATTTTATATGGACGATCAAATTATAAAAACTATAACCAACCATGCAGGTGGAATTTTAGGAGGCATATCCACAGGTATGCCAATTATAGCCCGTATGGCCGTTAAACCAACACCTTCAATTTCAAAAATGCAGAAAACCGTAGATCTTGAATCAATGGAAGATGCTGAAATAATTATTAGTGGACGGCACGATCCATGCATTTGTCCAAGGATCACGACTGTTGCAGAGGCATCGGTATCCATTGTTATAGCGGATCATCTAATCAGGTCGGGATTCATTAATCCTGTAAAATTGTGAAATATAATTAAATCATGATTAAAGGGGAGAAAATATGGACTGGATTGTAGTTGCAAAATGTGATAAATGCTCAGAAGAAAGAACATATGAAGTATCAGGAAATACTGTTCCTTATTCTATTGGAGATGAAATTGAACAATGCAAATGTGGAGGACAGTTCTTAGTGGATGAAATACTTGAAGTAGGATGATTAGAATCAATGTATTTTCGAATAGATGATTAGATAAAGTGATTAATTATATCTGATGATAACGGACATTGAACATCATCAAAAATCAGTAAAGTCATGTTTAATTAAAAAGATGAAAAGCTAGTTTTATGGTAATTGATGCTTGTCTATGGCGTAAAAATTGAACAATATATTTAAGAATCTTAATATTAGATAATATTATCAGTAGATAAGATTAAAAAAAAATAAGAGATTTTTGAGTATCTAAGTTGTTACTGAATTATCCAGCTATTAATGATATGAGGCCGACAATTATCATTACAACTATTGCAACATATAATAGCCAGATAGCGAAAACTGGGAACAGCAGGAAAATAATTAAGAAAATAATAGCAAGGCCTATCAATGATCCACCACTAGCTTGGTTTGTCTCAACCATTTTTTCACCTCCTTAATATTTTAACTCTCTAATAACTATTTTAATCTTATTAATTTATATATTTATGGTTTTTTTAATTCTGCAGACTATAAAAGGGCTTAACATTTCACACCGGAGGATACAATAATTAAGAAGTGGAATAGTAAAAAATTTATAAGATTAAGTTAATATTATATTATATGATGTTTAATAAACACTTTAATTTCGGATTAAAGTCTTTAGTAATTTTCTTTATTTTATTTTTGTCTATTTGTGCTGTAAGTGCCCATCAACCTCGTTTAGAAGTTGGGGTAAACAGTTCTATGACTAATCCCATTGTGGTGCAGAATCCTGAGATTTCACAGGCTTTTTATGGAAATTTGAATGGTCAACCAGATTACTATAAGATAACATCGAATAAAACGTTTGAATTATTGGTGAATATTCTTGTACCTCAAAGTCCTGGAATTAGCAGTGATTTCATTTCTGCTAATATTACCGATTCATCGGGAAAAACCATAGCTATGCTTGGCGGAAACCAATCTAGTTGGACACCGATGTTTGAGGAATTTGGCGGTGACTATTACCTCCAAGGACCTATGTTTGATCAAAACGTCAGTGCAGGAACTTACTACGTAAAAGTATTCAATCAAAACAATACTGGAAAATATAGTTTAGCTATTGGGGCTATAGAAGCATTTCCACCAGATGAATCACTTAAAGCACTTATTAGCATACCATTACTTAAAGAACAGATATTCGGTAAACCGATTACAACTTTGTTCTTCGAGTTTGTAGGTATTATTTTAGCTCTAGGAACTATAATGGTACTATTCGTTATGACATTTATGGCGCGAAGGTCAAAAGAACTTGCTGAAATAATTGTTAAATTTGGGGCAGCAGTTAAGTGGTTCAGACCAATGATGTGGTTAGGAATAGCAATAACAGCAATTGTATGGATATATGTCATGTCCAAAGACCTATCCAATATTGTTGGGCTTGTTAACAGCTTAGTACTAGTAATTGCAATTATTTTAAGTTTGTATGTTGGTTCTAAAATATCTAAAATGGAATTTGGGAAAATACCTATTATCAGTACTACAATACTGGTTTTAGTCTGGTGGTTATTTGTTTACTGGGCAATAGTAGTAATATAAATTTCCACTTTATTTTTTTTACCAATGTCTCCAGTATCATTGGAAAGCTAAATCAGAACAAAAAAAATGTATTATAATATATAGAAATCGTGGAATAATGCATCCTTCAATTTAAAGCAGGAATTCCATATTATACATACCAATTCTACCACCAAACCAAGGATAACTTCTTTTATCAAAAACTTTAAAGCCTGTTTTCTCATAAAGCATTTTAGCGCCTATATTGTCAAGAGAAACATCCAAGACTACTCTTTCACATCCTCTTTTCCGTGCCAGATTTATTCCTTGGTCTAGTATTAAACTACCCACTCCTTGCCTTCTGAATTCTTCATCTACTGCAACACCAGCAAAGTAAAAATCACATTTTTTAAGATGTGACAAAATAAAACTATCTTTTAATTCTATTAATAAAAATCGAAAAGCATCAATAATATTTAAATTTTTAATATGAAACTTCAATTCTCCTAATTTATGATGATTCCCCAAAGAATACAGAAGGACACCGATAACCAACTCATTTTGGGTAACCACATAAATGTGTTCATGACCTAAATTATTTTCCCCGAGCATTACCAGTTTTTCAAGGATTTTTACAGCATTAGATTTGTTTCGATATAAAAAATTGAATATAATCCGATCTGTCTCGTATAACAACTCAGCTACTTTAGGAGAGCTGTGTTTTTTTATATCTAATTTTTCAAACTTCATCTTATCAAATCATTTTGACTTATCAACAGATTTACCTAATACTGAGACTTCAATTAATTATGTTTATATTGTGAAATTAAGGTTCAGTAAATCCCCCAATCTTATGAACACTACTAAAAAATTAAGAGTATGGATTGATATTTTATATCAAAAAACTAAATGCTTTTTTTAATGAAATTATTCACCTTTAACTATTTTTAAAGCACNNTTGTTCAGGTGGAAAAATAATCTTTCCATATTTGTTAAACATGAAGGAGTTCCAGTTCCCATACCACCTGCAGCAGCCACACATATAACGGGCTTTTTCTCTATTTTGTTTACTTTTTCACGATTAAACTTAAGATTCGCTTCGCACCTTCTTAACCTATCGAAGAACGTCTTGGCCGATTCACTCATCTCATGAAAGTATACAGGAGTAACAACAACAAAACCGTCAACTTCACCCATAGCTTTATGCACCTTCTCGAAATCATCTTCTAAAATACATTTATCACTTTCCAGACAGATTCCCCAACCCTGATCACATGCCTTGCACTTAAGAATATTTAAATCATTTAAACGGACCATTATTGCTTCGCCGTTTCCTTTTTCAATTCCTTTTTTTGCAGCTTCACCACAACTTTCAGTTAAACCTTCTTTATTGGGACTACTTGTTATAACCATAATTTTCATAATTACACCTCGATTTTTAAAAATGATTCACTTTTTTAACTATATGATTAAAGAACATATTAAAATGAACTATTAGCATTTAAAGATACAATTTTAATAGTAATTTCGAGATTTAAACTAAATTTTATACCTCAAAATTTCTTAGTTTAATATAATAGATGTACTGATACTTCTTAAATTAACAGCAGCTATGACTAAATGACATTATAATTATCTAAATATATGAATAATAAAAATATAAAAGAAGTAGGTTAAGTAATCGATACAAGCTTTTTAACATGTTGATGCTTTTTGATGTGATTTATCAAATATTTTGCATTGTGATTCATAAAAATTTTGGATTATACCCAGATGATCCATGAATATCTTTATTGCTGTCTCAATGTCTTTAGGCATGAGATGATCTGGAGTTAAAATATTAACTGCGATTAACAACCATTCACTATATTCATCAAAGTCTAGACTAATTTCAATGGAGTATTCATCATTCATATAAAATTTAAGATTTTCCAATCGACCATTTAAAAATACGTATTTTTCTTTGCTGACAGCACTATCATCAAACTTAATTAATATCTCCGTAAGACTAGGATTAATTTCATTCATTTTAACTTCAAGAAATTTTAACACTTTAATTGCACCTGTTATATTATTTTGATCTTGATAATTGATATATTTATTGTAAAAAAACAGGATTTAGTGATGATTATCACCCGAAACAGACCTAAATTGTTAGTGTCAAATGTAAATTAATATTTATTATTCTGTTTTCCTGAACAATACTAAAATTTTTAGGGAACCCTACAATGAAACCCTAAAGGTCATTAAGTTAACAGAATCGCCACATTTCAAAAAATCGTAATTTATATTTTTAAGATGTTTTCTTACAGATATTTAATCTGACACAAAACTAAACAAAACATCAATTGATCTCGCAATCAAGCAATTCATACATTAAAAAATTAAAAGTTGATCACTTGATTAATAATTGCTCGCTCGCTGAATCTATGACTAGATTTGTCTATGGATAAATTTAATGCTTTGCACTTAAATGTATATACATACGCATTTTCTATAATAAATGGGAATAAAGGGTTTAAATTTTGTTTTACGGAGGCGTTGTATCTTTTTCAAAAATTTCTCGAATTTCTTTAAGATACTTTCGTATAGGAATGATTTGCGTGCATTTTTCTTCACATTCACCGCATTCATTACAAAAAGAGGCACTAAAATTCATGGCTGTTAAGAATGAATACGTTTGAGCAGACATTCCCATGTTTTGATATATATAAAACTCATTTAACAAATTCAAGTTTTTAGGAATATCCACCCCATTAGGACATGACATGCAGTAACCACAAGCAGTACAATCAACATGAACTTTTGCATTGTAAGCTTCTCTAACTTCCTGAATTAGATCTCTCTCTTCATCGGTGAGACTATTGGCATGAGCATCCTCTGCAATCTTAACATTCTCAATAACATGTTCCATAGCAGTCATACCACTCAAAACTACATTAACTTCTGGCTGATCCCACAAGAAACGTAAAGCCCATTCTGCAGGACTTCTTTCAACCTCTGCACGATCCCATATGGCTTGGATGTCTGACGGAACATTATCTGTAAGCCCACCACCTCTAAGCGGTTCCATAATGATAGTTCCCATATTTTTAGAGTACGCATAATCGAGTCCAGCTTTTCCAGCCTGAGACTCCTGATCCATGTAGTTTAATTGTATTTGAGAAAAACTCCAGTTATAAGAGTCCACAATTTCGGTAAAAAGATCCAATTCATCATGGAATGAAAAACCAGCATATCCTATTCTCTCATCTTCAATTGCAGAATCCAAAAACTCAAAAACATCCAATTTTTTTAGAGGTTCCCATGTAGTTTTGCTTAGACCATGTAAAAGATAGAAATCTATGCTATCAGTTTGAAGTCGTTTAAGCTGTTCATCAAGATAGTAATTAAGATCTTCTTTTTTTTGGATATTCCAGCTGGGTAATTTCGTGGCTAAATGTACCTGTTCCCTGTAACCATTTTTTAGAGCGTTTCCAAGGAAAGTTTCGCTCTTACCTCCTTCAGTAAAAGAGAGGCCGTGATATGGATAAGCAGTATCAACATAATTCACACCATTATCAATAGCATAGTGAAGCATCTCTGTTGCCAGTGCCTCGTTTATTTTTGAGGGATTTCCTTCAAGTATTGGAAGCCTCATGCATCCAAAACCAAGTATCGAAACTTTTTTGCCTGTTTTCCCAAATGTTCTATAAAGCATTTAATAATTCACCATTATTAATAATACAATTAATATCAATTTAATGTTGTGATTCATTCTAGAATATGGTTTATCCAAGGTCTATATGATGGCCATAACCTTTATTTCTGCAGCATTTTATTTATCGACAACGATGGAAACATTATTAATCGATTGTTAGTACATACACTTATACATAACTTCTTATATGTAAAAAAAGGACCAATAAATAATCGTCAACCATTGAAGTATATGCAGGGGTACCCGAGTGGATTAATGGGATAGGTTCAGGGCCTATTGGTGTAGGCCTTCGCGGGTTCAAATCCCGTCCCCTGCATTAAGTTTATCAGTTATTTAATAAAAAGATAGAATATTGAAAAAATTTTTATTAAATGATTAAACTAATTTTACTTTCATAAAAATCTGGGGAATGTGAACGGGTGGGGGAAAAATCTGATATTCAAACGGGGTGGTTACCCCTTATAATCGTAACTCTGTCGATTTTCACCATTGTAATTGATAAAACCTTCTTGAATGTTGCCATATCCTCTCTTATTAGGGATCTGCATACCAATATTGGTACTATACAGATTATTATAGCAACCTACTCTCTTATAATGGCTAGTTTAATGTTGATTGGGGGGCGTTTGCAGAATATTTTGGGGAGAAAAAGAACATTTTTAACAGGAGCAGGGATTTATGGTGTAGGAACTGTTGTTGCTGCCCTAAGTATTAACAGTACAATGTTGTTGTTGGGATGGTCCATACTCGAAGGTGTTGGGGCAGCGCTTATGATGCCTGCAACAACTTCCATTATATCCGGAAGTTACGATGGGGAGAGAAGGGCATTTGCACTTGGAATAACAAGTTCAATGGCATCGGGTGCTGGAACAATCGGACCTATTATCGGTGGTTTTCTAACAACCTACTATAGTTGGAGATATGCATTTGGAATGGAGTTAATTATTATAATTGTAATAGTTCTATTTTCAAGAGAGATCTCAACGTTCCCACCCACCCTGAAATGGGCGGATTTAAATGTGGTTGGTGCTGTTAATTCTGCACTAGGAATATTTCTCTTCGTTATAGGTATTCTCCTACTTAACAATCCGAAAAACTGGAATATAGGAATATGCTCAATTGTTATAGGGGTAGTACTACTGATTATTTTCTACTTCAATCAGAAAAGCAGGATGAATCATGATAAACAGCCTTTAGTTGATGTTTCCCTCTTTAAAGACCGTGCTTTTACTTTGGCAAATATTACTCGTTTGATAATGAACTTCACCATAGGAGGAGTTCTATTTGTTATACCCGTTTATCTACAGACTGTACTCGGAGCAGATCCCCTAACAACAGGTTTGACATTGATACCAATGAGTGTAGCAATTTTCATAATGTCTTCCGCTGCTGGGAAACTTTCAACCAGAATTCAACCCCGCTACATTCTTGCCATTGGCACAATGGCTGCCATGGCTGGAAGCGTCTACCTGAGCTTGATTTTCAGCCCTTACATTACCATCCTGGATATGTTACCAGGAATATTTCTCCTTGGAGTGGGTATGGGCATAGTCTTTCCTCTTTCAGCCAATGTTATCTTCTCTGTTGCCAGACGTGACCAGCAACCAGATGCATCTGGAATTATGAACACCGGTATAAACCTAGGTTCATCACTTGGAACAGCTGTGCTAGGACTCATACTAATATTGGGTAGTTTCACCAGTCTAGGTCTGGTTTCCACCAATCCCGCACAGAATACTACTTCAGAACAAATTACAAATGTGCAGCAGTTTTTTGAAAAAATAGAGCTTCAGAATCCGGGAAACAACGAAAAACAAAAAATTGTGACTTCTGAAAAAGCTAAAAACATGAAACTTGCATTTAACGTTGTTAGCATCATACTATTTATTGGGTTAGTTATGTCCCTATTAATACCCCCCCAGAAACGAAAACGCAAGCCGACTATAGGCGGAGTCAGCTCAAATATATGAAAATAAATTACCCATTTGAAAACAAGAAATTGAAATTTAGGTTATTATGTTATATGATAAAGTCTATTAACCTATATCCTAACAAAATTATTATTAATTGATTTTATATACTAAGTCGTCTATATTGTTTATACCTAACAATTAATTAAAATGGATTTTTCCTGTGAGATTTTTATTTAGATTTGGATTGATTATTATTATTATTATTATTTGTATTATTAGATAATTTTCTTAAAGAAAATATTCAAAATAGAGGAGTATTTATGTTATTAACCAATACAATGGTTCAAGAAATTTTAATTGACATAACTGACGATGAAAAGAGTAGTATTTCAATAATTGAGTGTATATTAAAGGGTAAAACATCGGATGCAGAAATTGCAGAAGAAACTGAAATAAAGTTGAATACAGTAAGAAAGATTCTTTACAAATTATACGATGCAGGAGTAGCTTCATATAAAAGATCCAAGGATCCTGAAACCAACTGGGAAATTTATAATTGGAAATTTGACCAGAAAAAGATAAATGATATAATTAACCATAAACACGAAGATTTATTGAAAGAAATTGAAAAATCACTGAAATATGAAAAAAATAATATGTTCTTTGCCTGCAAAGCAAATAGTCACAGATATATATTTGGAAAAGCATCAGAATACAACTTCACATGTCCTCAATGTGGTGAATCACTTCAATACCAAGATAACAATACTATTATAGTAGAATTACTAAATAAGAAGGCAAAATACGAATCTATGAACAAATCAAAAACAAAATATTTAAGTTACATAAGTTAAAATTTATACATTTTTATTTCTCATAGATGCTAATCTACTTGTGATTATTGTTTTGGCTGTTAAAAGATCAGCATTTTTGTCTTCAGATTGATTAATTTTTTTTCAATTTTTTGCAATAGATTTTCTAATTCTTCCGGTTTACTATTGTTTACTTCTTTTAAGAGTTCTTCTGTATTCCTTTGGGTTTTAGTTGATTTCCAGAATTTCATAAGTGACCTTGTCCTTGATTTTTAATTATTATAGATGCGTAATAGTTGTTATAGGCTTAAAAAAGTCGTAATGAGCTTATTTTCCAAAATAAGGCCATAATAATTAAGATGTAAGCTATCAAAAGAATAATTCTGCAGATATGCATTGCATTGAGAGTTTAGAGTGAAAGAGTGCAGAAAATGATATATTGCCCATGAATTAGAATAGATTTCAATTATA